>JAUIHJ010000111.1 GCA_030432015.1 bacterium | reverse complement strand
TGGACATGGAGGCGTCTGGGGCGTCGGGTGCCCTGGCAAAAGCAGAAGGCTGCGCATCGGGCGGATTAGGAACCCTGGTCTACTTTTCATGCGAAGACTGTGCGAACGAGGCATCGCGGATAGAAGCGGCCGGTGGGAAGATCTTTAAACCGAAAATGTCGATTGGCCAGTACGGATTCATCACTCTGGCGACTGACACCGAAGGAAACATGTTTGGTCTTCACTCCCTGGTATAGGCATTCACCATGCAACTCAAACAACGAATCACTCCGTTTCTGACGTACAAGAATCAAGCCCATGAAGCAGCCGAGTTCTATGTTTCGGTGCTCCCAGATTCAGAGATCAATCGCATCGTCCGCGCACCGGACAATAAATCAGTTCTGACGGTCGGATTTGAATTGTGCGGCCTGCATTTTGTCGCCCTGAACGCTGGACAGGACTGGCAGTTCACGGAGGCATTTTCTCTCTGCGTGACTTGTGATGATCAGGATGAGATCGATCGACTTTGGGAAAGCCTGCTCGCTGGCGGTGGCAGCGAAATGGCCTGCGGTTGGCTAAAAGATAAGTTCGGCATGTGTTGGCAGATCGTGCCGGCACAACTCGAACAATGGATTGACAGCGACAAACCGGAGAATCTTCAACGCATGTTTGAGGCGCTTTGGCAGATGAAGAAGCTGGATATCGCCACATTGCAGAATGCGTTTGAAGCAGGCGAATAGGGCAGCAAGGGAGCCAACATGAAGTACAGTTTGCTGATCTATTCCGAAGAAGACGTCTGGTCGCCGGATGATCTGGACGTCGCGTGCGATGAGTCCGTGCAACCCTGCCACCAGTTCAACGACCGAGAGCAGTCCTTGGGAGCGGCTCCCATGCATCCGGCCTCAATGGCGAACTGTGTCAAAGTCCGCGGCGGGCAATGTACGATATGCGACGGTCCCTTCGCGGAAACGAAGGAACAACTCGCGGGCTACTTTCTAATCGACGTCGCCAACCTCGAAGAAGCCATTGCGGTCGCAGAGAAAATTCCCGGTACCACTCGCGGCACCACGGATATTCGCCCAATCGTCGAACTGCCCGGATTGCCGTAGGTCTCGAATGCATTCCGCTGAAATCGAAGAACTTTACCGCAATGAATCTCGCAAGGTATTTGCGACGTTGATTCGTTTGCTGGGCGATTTCGACCTCGCGGAAGAAGCGACTCACGAAGCTTTCGCTGCCGCCATGCAACAGTGGCCGCAGCAAGGGATGCCGGACAACCCGAAATCGTGGCTGGTCTCGACGGGACGATTCAAGGCGGTGGACACGTTGCGTCGACGAGCCAAACTGAATGACCTGCAACCGGAACTGAGTCGTCGGCTTTCGGAAATTGAAGCCGCCAATCACTCAATGGCGCAGCAGGATATCGAAGACGATCGCCTGCGGTTGATCTTCACGTGTTGCCACCCTGCGATCGACCCGAAAGTCCAGGTTCCGCTGACGCTGCGCGAAGTCTGCGGGCTGACAACGGAAGAGATTGCACGAGCATTTTTGATCGCACCCTCGACGATGGCTCAGCGCATTGTGCGCGGTAAGGCAAAGATTCGCGATGCTCGAATTCCCTACAACATTCCATCGTTGAATGATCTGCCGTCGCGACTTGAGCCCGTGCTGTCCGTGATCTATCTGGTTTTTAACGAGGGCTATTCGTCTTCGAGCGGAGAAAGCCTGACTCGGGCCGATCTTTCCGACGAAGCCATTCGTTTGGCTCGCCTGTTGGTCGAGTTGCTTCCTGACCCGGAAGCCGTGGGCCTGCTGGCGTTGATGCTGCTTCATGAATCACGCCGCGAGGCGCGCATGAATGCCGATGGCGACATTGTCCTGCTGGAGGACCAGGATCGCACGCTTTGGAATCAGGAATTCATCGCCGAAGGTAGCCGTCTGGTGGAACAAGCCCTTCGTTGCCGCCGTTTTGGAGTTTACTCCATCCAGGCCGCGATCTCCGCCGTGCACGCCGAAGCAACCGTGGCGAGTGAAACCGACTGGACGCAAATCGTTGCTTTGTACGATGTCTTGTTTCGAGCAGACGCGTCCCCCGTCGTCGAACTCAACCGAGCCGTCGCGATCGCCATGCGAGACGACACTGCTTCCGGCCTGGCCATCATCGACTCGATTTTGGATCGCGGTGACTTACAGGATTACTATCTGGCCCATTCCGCCCGAGGCGAATTCCTGCGGAGACTCGAAAAGCATGATCAAGCCAAACTCGCATTTGAGCGGGCCCTGTCGCTTGCCAGGCTGGAACCAGAACGTCGTTTTCTCCGTAGCAAAATCGCATCGACTGAGTCGGTTTAAGTCACCTGACAAACCGTCTGACGCGTTTTGTTTCGGTTCTTCTGAACGAATTGTGGGCCGATTTGGGCTGAGTTGCGAGATGTAAGTGCCCTTCGCGACTCAGAGCAACAAAGCTTGTCTTGTGATTTTGGCGTTATAGCAATTGCCCCCGACTACGTCGTCCTTTCATCCGTCGGGGCCATGCGCTGCGCCCGGGGGGGAGCCGACGGATGGAAGGACGACGAAGCCTGCACGCATCAAATGGTCAAGTAGGATCGCATCCTGTGGCGATTCGGCGTTAGATGAGAATGCCCCCTTAACTAACTCCCAGAACCGGTGCCACAGGATGCTGCTCAACGCTATCTTCAATCGGGTGACGGGTTGGATGCCGATTTCCAGCTGAATCGCGCTCGGCCATTTAGGATTGTTTTCGCCGAGTCTTCCGGTCCCTTGGCCTGGGGTGATCGCAATTTGAGTCGCGACGCGGTCTAAAGTGACAACCGCGTCTACCAAAATCGCACGGTGCGGACGCGGCGGCCAATAAGCTTTTTGGTGGCGATATCCCAATGCGAAGCACCTTTCTGGATGTGCTGCGCGTTAACGTATTTCTTCACATGCTTCTTCATGCCTATCGAGAAGTTGTTCATGACTCGGCCCGATGTTCGGGCGTCGATCACTCGGAAGATTTCGCTCATTGTGTCGTCTCGCGTGTACTTCATGACGCGGGCGAGTTCTCGATGATTGAAGGCCTTCGTGGCAGAAAGGAGTCGGCCACCATTCAGGCGATCCATCACCTGGCCCGCCATTTTGTGGCCCATGTGATCGAACATGCGTGTGATCGCTTTTCCGTCGACGCGCCGCGCCCACCAAGAGGCTTGGCCGACGGACAACCCGGACACGATCGCCCCCAGTTTCTTCCAGTGCAGATGTTCCAGCACATAGTCCGCGTCGCGGACGGTAATCCACTTCTTAAAGGCATCGCGAGCCTGTGAAGTGTTCAGTCGTCCAATCACGTACAGTGTTCGCTTCGGCGAGAGAGCTTGGAAGAATTTCTTGGCGTGGGTGCCGCTCAACTTTTTCACCGCGTACACTTGTTGCTTCAACGTTAGGCGATTCGCTACCTTGCTCAGATACTTCACTCGCATTGCCTTCAAAACCGCACGCGTTTGCCCGGGGCTCATTTGCCGAAACATGTTGTGAATGGTGTCGCCTTTGAGAAAATGACTTGCGATATGCGAGGCTTTTCCGGGCGATAGGCCTCGCACAATCTCACCGAGTTTTTTGGGTCCGAGATGGCGAAAGACATAGTCGACCTTGGTCGCGGAAACGTGATTCGCCACCAGTCGTCGCGCCATATCGACTTCGAGACGGTTGACGATGTAGAGCACGCGTTTCGACGAAAGAGCGGATAGCAAAACTTCCGCCTGGCCGCTGCTCAATCTTGCGGCGGCCAGTGTCTGCATGCTCAATGACAGATGTGGAGCGACGCGCCGCAGTTCTGCCTGATTCAGACTGCCAAGCATACTGATCGACAAGTCAATGTCGCCCGCCGACAACAATTCCGCAAACTGCCTGAAACCCAATCCAAGCTTCAAGAGGACATCAGCAATCTTGCGGGGCGTGGCATCAAGCTCATCGGCAAGGATGTTGACGATCGATTCGACCTTAGCACCGACATCTAGCAAGGCTCCAGCAGTATCTACAAGTGAGCTGCCGATGTCGTGAGCCAATACCTTGGCGATTTCGCGATAGCTTCGCCCTAGTTCATTTCGCATGATGCGCGCTAGCTGGACGAAACTCGTACCGAACTCTTCGTGCAGGGAGACGATGACCGGCGACAACGATTGCCCCAGTTGATTGATCAATCTCCCAGCGATGGCTTCGACCGGCTCGCCCAACCGCGACATCCCCTGTGCGAATCGCCCAATATTTTCTCCCGTGCATTTCCAAAAAACCTCAGCGGCACGGTCAACGTCCATTTCAGCAAGCACGTCGAACATCTGTGATTCCGTGTAGTGGCTCAACACACGAACCGTGTCGTGCACCTTGAGCTTGGCAAGAATTTCGCCGTGCGTTGCCGGCGTGAGTGTTTTCAAGTGATCCGCAATTTTCCGAACGGACTCGAAGGCATTCTCAACCGAGTCTGCTAGTCTCGCTGCCCGGTCTTTGCCCAAATCGCGGAGTTGGTCGGTCCAGCGTTCAACCGCGTCCGCGTTACTTTCCGGGAGACCTCTGGCATTCAAACCTCGCAACGCAAGGTAGTCGACACGGGGAAAGCGATTGCTACCTGCTGGCTTCGTCCAAAATTCACGATCGTCGTGCAGGGAGAAGCTTTCCCATGTATCAGGATGTTGAAGCTGGAATTTGCGAACTTGCTCCGCGACAGCGACTGCGTCCAAAGCAGCATGGGCCCACAGTCCATTGTCGTTGTTCATCGAACCTTGCATGTAGCGGTAAAAATCTGCAATGAAGGGTCGCAGGATGCCACGCATCTCCGGTCGAACGTCCAACTCGGTCAAGAAGGCCCAAGCCGCGTAACCAACGACATATGGTTTGGCATCGGTGAAGTCGACGTTTCCTGACGGCCCACCAAAGATCACCAGGTTGGGACCGCCGGGGCCTGATGCACCGACAAGCAGCTTCTGGCCGTCGGAACGCATCGCCAGCAAGGCAAGTAGGAAGGCCCCCGCTTCCCAAACGTTGCCGCTGAGAACAGGAATGGTTTGTCGCAGCCCTTCCTCCAAAATCTTTCGCCAAGGACCGGACGACATTTCCTCGGGCAAGGCACTCGACACTCGTTCAACGGCCAAGGGCAGAAGGTCCAGCGATTGAGAAGCCGCGAGGTCAGCACCGCGCATGGTCTTTCGGATTGCGGCCGCAACATCGTCAGCAATGGCATTGCCTTGCTCGGCGGAGACGCCTACGGAGAACTCAGACCGAATGGCAAATAGCTCAACACTACCAAGTCGCACCGGGGTCTCGATACGTTCGGAGTACGCGAACTGCTTTAGGACTTCAACGATTCCCTGACGTGCGAGGCCGGCCACATAATCGGCCACGATTTGCTGCACAGTGCCGTGCACACTTTGCCAAACGTGGGACGTATCCACAACGCGTCCCAATTTCTCGCCCACGTGGAGGAACGCATAGCGCTCGTGCGGAGCAAGAAGATAGGCATCCGGGCCGTTCGACTGCGACTTCTGTTTCAACTCGTAGCAAGGTCGTCCCTCCACGGTTTTATCGTGACACGTCTCGACTTGTCGCTCTTCTTTCGTACCGCGTACCCAATCGTAAAGTTGACTTTCCACTTGACCGCCGGTGGCCGTCGTCTCCTGCCACGCCTGTTCCCGCATCATTCGCCATTGGTTCGCCTTGAGATAGCCGTGCCACTTGTCGTAGAGACTCCGAGCCGCTTCCTTCGTTGCCTCGTCGGCATGCTCTGCGTCTTCCGTAAATAGAATGGCCGTGACGATTTGATTAAATCCATCCTTCGCGAGAGGATCTGTCCGGATGACTTTACCGTGTTGGTCATACACATATATGTCCGGATGACGCACGGGATTTCCCGCAGCGTCCCAAGCATTGTCACGCAAGCTCGTCAGCAGTTCGCGCAACAGTCGATCGATCCGGCTTCGTTCCGCTTCATCGAGCTGCCCGCCGCTCAGCTCAGCAGCCAGTCCCGCCGCTGCGGACGCCGTGAGATACGTTGACTCGCCGTCAGGCTGATGAAGCCCCTCGTTGATCTTGACAAGTAAGCCGTAGTGATCGCGAAATCGGAATTCGACTTCATGGAGCACTCGCTCGAAATACTTGTCAGAGTTGCCCAGACGGCCTTCGATATTGACGTCAGTCGTATCTGACGACGAATCGCCTCTTTTGTAATTGACCTTATTGGGCTGTTCCGGGTCCGCATCCTCCTCGACGACGTCAGATCCACTTGAACAATAGGCGGCGAAGGCAAGTTGCGCCCGCTCGTCAAAGTCTGCGTCAGACTCGCCGTGGTGTTGGGACGCTGCGTCGTGCAGACTGCAGTAGGAAAAAAAGTCTTTCCCGCCGCTTTCCCCAGCCAAACGATGCATGATCGCGTCAACATCAACGCCGCCTTGTTGATTGACGAGATCGCTGAAAGCACGAGCTCGCACCAATTCGCCGGCGATGTCACTCGCGGGCACACTCGGAACATCGATCACATCCCGCCCGGCTCCACCATAAATCGTGTCCGTCCCCTTCAGACCGAACAGCAGATCGTTACCGTTACCGCCAAAGATCGCGTCGCGTCCACCGGCTCCGATGATAGTGTCGTCGCCATTGCCGCCTAAAATCCGAGTTGGCATAGGCGGAGTTCCCGAGCGAGCGTTGAGGCCACTCAAATCGACAAAATCGTTCCCATCATGAGCAATCACCTCCACAGCCGTGATCTCTGTCGGCGAAAACCGACCTACGGATGATTCATTCGCCGTCACGACAAGCTGGTTATCCTTGCTCCGCGCGACAGAAATGACATCTGCCTTGGAGGTGCCGTGAATGACCAGTGTCTCCCCTTTGATCTCGGCTTGCACTTCATCGGCAGCAAACTTGCTGGTGGGCGCTACCGGTCCCACATCCGCCGCGAGAAGCTCGCGCTTCTCAAGTGACTCCATGAGCGGTCGGCGAGGCGTTCGGGAGCCCCTTTTTCTATTCCTGGTAATCTTGCGGATTCGGCAACGAATTTGACGTGTGAGTGCGGACATGAGGGGGGCTCCAGAGAATGCGCGGGCGGCGAGCCCGCAATGGTGTCCGAGCGAAGAAACGCGAAGGCCAGGCAGACAAATGCGGCAAGCGGCGTTAGCGACGGAGGATCCAGTCGCCTTGATTGCCGCTATTGCTGCGGAAGTGGCCGCTCAATAGACGACTGCCACTTTGAATGTTCAAGACACCGCTACCTTGGTCGGCGTCGTTCGTCCAGGCGAAGCGAATCTGATTGCCGATCAGTTCGCCGTCGAGCGACCCGCGGTGACCGTTGGGATAGTAAACCGTGCCGGTGACGCTGCTGCCGAAATGCTTCAGGTCGACGCGACCGAAATTCGAGTTGTAACTGCCCGTAAGCCCACCAGCTTGTGGCTGAGGAGTGAGGGGAACGTATGTCGGAGGAGGCGTCGGAGTTGGTGGCGGCGTCGGGGTGGGATTGTAGTGTGGCGGTCGCACGATGTTGTTGCTACTCGACTGAGGCGGACGGGCGGGTGCCAATGCGGCAGCGTTGACACGCTGCAACGTCCATCGATCCGCAGTGCCATCGCTGCTGGTAAAGGAACCGTCAAGCAGTTTTCCGGCGTCACGAATTGCCAGGGTGGCCGCGCCTTCCGCTGCGTTGTGGTGCCAGCGAATGTCGACCTGGTCACCAGCGATAGTCCCTGTGAACCACCCCTTGCTGCCGTTCGTGTAAGACATCTCACCTCGAACCTGGTTGTCCGTTTGCGTAATGACAACCGAGCCGTAGTTCGAGGTGTACGATCCCGTCAGGTCGACATTCTTGCCTCTCAAACCGAAAACGGCTTTGGACAGCATGGCTTCCTTTAATTTCAGTGTCCGCTTTTTCGGCATTTCGACATAGTAGATACGTTGCTCTGCCAAGTCATATTCTTCCTCATCTAAAGTGACCGTGTAGGCATCACCGGTGATCTCGACCTTGTCGCCTAAGGCATAAATGTAGACGTGCTTATTCCAAGTCGGCCCTACGTACTTTTTCTTTCCGGGAGACAGTTCGATCCACTTCGTCAACGTCCAAGAGTCATCTCCAACGACGGCAAGTTCTGAGCCGGACGAGGGTTGCTTGATCGGCAAGTAGTACACGAGTACCGACAGCGTATGATCGGTTTCGTTCTTGACATACAGCTTGAAATAATCAACTCCGATACGTGGTCGCCCGTTGGCACGATTCAACCGCTCGTCGTCAAACCGACGGCCCAGCTCCTCGATGCCTTTCAGCGATTTCGTGGGGTCGCTCTTCTTCAGTTTGTCGCGGAAAGCCTTTGTCAAGTCCGCCGACGCGATGTTCGCCGACAGGATGACGAGGAGCAGGCAAAGGGCAGAAGCCCATTTGGTCGAGAATTGTCGAGAATCCATGAGTTGCTCTCCTAACCTTGTGAGATCAGTGGTCGATCAGTCAGCCTCACGACGAATCGCAAGCCCTGAGGCACTGATTGGAGAGCGAATGAAAACGACAAACACTGACACCAAAAATGGAAAAAGTTCCGGAATTGGCTTCGCCGGGCCGACAATGACTTGCCTGTGCCGTCAAGCGAGTGCCAGTTGCACGTACGTCGGGCGTCTCAGGCACGGTAAATTACCGCGTGAAATGGCGAAAATACCGCTGCGCTGCCGCAGTTGCCGCCCTGTTAGGCGCCAAGAGCTTGATGAACCCGAATTTGCTCGCGGCGCGGCAAGCCGAAATCGTGTGAATGTGCTTCCAAACTGTTCGTCTCAACATGCCACAAACTCAAGCAAGTCGCCGAGTCGATTCGTGGTCGCGCTGAGTTCGAGGGTCATCTTCTCTCATGGAACTGGTTGGATCCAATCGCCAATATGCCGCAGCATGTCCTGGTGGCCTCAGCAGGCCCTGACGAGGATTCCTGATCCCCTAGGGGACCAGAATCTCGGAGGCATCCGTTTCGGAACCCTCATCGGCACTCGGCTCGGTAGTCTCGGTTTCCGCATGCTCCATAACGACATTGGGAGCGGCGAAGGGTTCGCTGATGCGGCAATTGGGCAAGGCAGCCTTGAGCTTCGAAAGCCCATCGGCGGTCAGCGGATTGTTCTCGATCGACAAGACCGCTAACTGCTTCATCTTGGCCAATTGCGAAATGGCGTTGTCGGTGATTCGATTGTCGTTGAGATGCAATTGCTCCAGAGCGGAAAGTTTAGTCAAGCTCGCCACTTCAGAATCATCGACTCCGCACGCGCGCAAGCGCAGGTGCCTTAGGTCGGACAAGCGTTGAATTGCCGAGAATGCGGGCTCTGACAGTTCCATGGATTTCACTTCCAGCATCTGCAGCCGACCAGCCTCCGATAATCGCTTCCAAACCGCCTCGGACAGATCTGAACGTTCGAAGGCCAACTGCTTCAGCTCGTCGAACGAAACATCTCTTAGTGACTCGTCCGTCAACTCACCCCCGATGACCGCCAGGGCTTGCAGTGGTGAAGGCAAATTGGCGAGTGCCGCGAGTCCTGTTGGCGAGACTTGCGCGTTTTCCAGTGTGACTTGATTCAGCGACAAGCATTGTGAGAGTACTTGTAGCATTTCATCGTTGACGCTCCGCGGTGCCCGGAAATGCTTCAGGCAAGGCAACGCGGCCAAATGCTCGCAATCGGCGACGGTCAGTTGCGCGCCCGCAACGTTTCGGAAGTCGACCGCACGCACGCGCCAAGGTTCGAGCATTTGGAAGTCCTCCACACTGTCGACCGGTATTGCTTTCGTATCGCCATGCCACACATGAAGTCGGGCTCCGAACTCCAGCATTCGTTCGGCGGTCGCTCGTTCGTTCTGCTCCTGCGGCTGAGTCCGCCAGTCGAGGTCCTCCTGCCCATCGTTGTGTAGAATCGTGCATCCGGGAAGTGCCGCGTGCAGATGCGCGACTCCAGTCGGTGAAATATCGGTCTGCTCAATGAGCAGAGACTGTAGAGTGTTCAGTCTGCTCAGGCCAGAAACAACGGCATCAGTCAGCGGATTGTCGTGAAGTAACAGCTTTTCCACGACCAACAGATCGGCCAGCAGTCCGGCAGTCTCATCGGTAAGCGAACAGGAGCTGAGCCCCAGTCGGCGCAATTCGGGCATCGTGCCAAGGTGACGAACTGTTTCTTCACCGATCGGCGAACCGTACCATTCCAGATTTCGCAGCGTGGGTGAGCCCGCGAATCGGGTCAGCACACGGTCGTTAAACCGCGTTGCTCCTAGAGATTTTAACGACAGGCTCGAGGCGTGCTCAGCACGGAGAAACGGGAAGTCATATTCGTAGAAGGCCGTTGACTCCTCCGATTCTTTGCTCCTGAAGTCCCAAAAATGGAAGTTAGACAACGGCGTCGGCAGCGACTCCAGCGCTCGTAACCCTTCGACCGTGATTTGGTCACCATGCAACAGGATCCTGTTCAGGCGTCGGCACTTTGCGATTGCTGCCAGATTTGCATCATTGATGGAGCGCGGCGCTCTGAGTTCCGTCAATCCCGATAACTGTGTCAACGTAGTCAGGTCGTCTTCCGTCAGGGTCGCCTCGGTGAACGGTTGGAAAAAGTCGATGCTGGTCACTTGAAACAGCGGGAGCTCGGAAACAGCATCATCAATCGTCAGTTGGCGCTTGCTGCCATCCGCAAGTTCCGTCGTGACCCGGGCCCCGAGTTCGCGCATTCGCTGAGCGGCTTGCACTTCCAGTGGTTCCTGAGGGCCGTTTCGCCAGTCTCGGAATGCGGACTCGGGAGTCATCCGCAAATTGGATATCTCGATGGGGTTCGAGCAATAAAGGTAGACCGCCGCCTTCTCAATTTCCTGATGGCCTCGGAAGCGCGGAGGGATACCCAGATCTACCGGGTCTCCCTGCCAATCAATCAGGAGGTCGCCGTCGACGGAGAACTGTAACCGATCGTGACGCACTAAGAGATGGACTTCGTGTGCGTCGAAGTCACTGAACGGGTCGCTTATGAGCCGTCCACCCTCGATCATTAGTTCGGGCCCGCCCAATTCTTCCTCCACTCGGCGGACAAGCCCGTTTTGTCCCCCGTGCCCCAGCGAAAGATACGCGAGCTCTTCGCCGTCCAATCCCATCGGAACGCGAATTGCAATCGGCCCCCAGGTCTCGGCACGTCGAAGGTCGAAGTGCAGTTCAAACGGCGGTTTGCCCATTTCGGCCAGAGCCAGTGCGCCGGCTGTCTCGAATTTGCGCTCGCCCAAAGCCGCGCGAACTCGCTTCGGCTGCGGGGCAACTTCGCCGTCAGGCCATTGAATCGTCGTCAGCGGCAGGCGATCGGCGAGCCATTCGAATTGAGAATCGCTCAGGTCAGCATTGCCCGAGAATCGCAGTTCCTGCAACCCCTGAAGTTCTGCAAGCGCTTCGCGCTGGGGCTGAGACATTGCCCCGTCTGTTGTCTCGACGTACAGGCGATTCACGCCGATTTCAGCGATCGCGCGAAAGCCGTCCGGTGTGACGCTGCGCGTCGAGACGGTCAGGTCCTGCAGATAGGGATTGCCGGCCAGATGAGCGATTCCGGCATCCGTCAGGCCGGGCAGATCCAGCACGCGAATGTTTTCGTCGGCAAGGATGCGTGCCGCTTCGTCGGCATCGAACGCCGCACCTGAGATGGCGATGACATACATCGTCATCCCCTGCAGCGGTTCCAGCCCCGCCGCGGTCACGGCCGCGTCGCGCAAATGGAAGGAAATCTTTTGGGCTCGCATGCGCTGCAGCAGGCCGATGAGAACCTTGAGTTCCGCATCGCCGAACGAATTTGCCTCCGCAAATTCAATTTTGATATTGCCGGGCGATCCTGGCAGATCTTGGATAGTCCGCAGGTCCACTCGCTCTCCGGCTGACCAGTCTTTCGCCGAAATGGAACCGCCCAGCAGTCGGACCGCCGCAATGATGTCTTTCAGATTGACCGGAGCACCCGGTGGCGGAATCAGTTTCTCCAGCAGAGGATCAGCAGGTTGCGGTGGCCGCGTGATACGACGGGCGACCGGCAGCGATTCTAGCAGCGGAAATGCGTCGGGTGGCGACAGCTTAAGGTTCGAAATTTCAAAGTCCGTGTGTGCACGGAGCAGGAACGCGGTCTCTCGCTGGACGGCGTGGAAGTCACTCAAGGAAAGTCGATCGCCGTCGCCCTGCCAGTCGATCCACACCGTGCCGTCGACGCTTGCGGAGACTCGATTTCCGTCGACTGCCAGTCTGATCCGATGTTTCTCACCATCTTCAAATGGATCACCGGGCACGCGTGATTCATTGTTGCCTTCGTAAAACTCGGCCCCATCGAGTTGGCTCAGACCGCAATATCCCCTGCTCAGTGACCCAAGTACGGCGACGGCAGAATGTTCTGGATTGCCGTTCAAGGCAAAGCGAATTCCCAGGGCATTGACGGGTCCGACTCGACGAGCATCCAGCTCGACGGAGTAAGTCTCGGGCACCGTCTCTCCGAGTTTAACGACATCGTTTAGATGCAGCACGACAGCTTCATTTGATTCACGCAGCCGTCGTGCGCGAAGTGTGTGATCAAGTTCAACGACCGTCTCACCTTTGTTCCAGGTAATTCGACACTCGGGAAGTGATGTGGCCAGACGTTCTAGCTGGCTTTGCGAAATGTCCCAATTGTAGGTGCCAAGACTCCGAAGATTGGTCAGCTTTTCCAGGATGCAAAGGTGTTCTTCGGTGATTGTTCTGCCGGTGCCCGCAATCTGTAAACCAGTAATGGAACTTTCCGCCAGGAGATCAACGGCCTGTTCGTCGAGAATACTCGCGAACACCTTAAAGCCCTTGACGTGCGGGTTCTTCACGATTTCACTCAGCCCCTTCGACGTCAAACCGGAATCCAGATGCAAAGTTTCGGCCTGCAAATCAACGGCGGCTGCCGCAACTTCGTCTGCACTCGAGGTCAAACCTGTCGCAGACAAGTGGCAGATCGGAATGTTGCTCAATGGTCTCAACCCACGACCTGTGACGGCGGTCTCTCTAAGATCGAAGGCCATCCGAAACGACTCGCACTCTTTTTTTGAGCATCGCAAGCTGAGACAACTGCTTGTCGCCGAACGTTCGATTGTCTTGCAGTTGAAAGGTCGTGTAGGAGTACGCGCGTGGAACTTCGCTGAGCTTCGTAGCAGTGACATTTTCACCGAAGCACGAAAAATAAATCGTGCCACCGAATTCAAACACCTTTTGAAACACATCTTGTCGTGCGACTTTGATCTCGGGGCGTGAAGGGGTGGACCGGTCGCTGCCGTTGCGCGTCTTGAACTTAAAGAACAGACCTGCAGCAAGCAGCGTGATCAGCAGACCGGTGGTCAGTGTGACCAGCGCACGGCGACGATTACTTCTGGGTGGGCGATCCGCCTTGGGCTGCAGATGGCGAGCAGCTTCGATTTCCGCCAGGACACTGTCGATCCTGACCATGACCTCGGCCATGCTGCCGATCCGGTCATCCGGTGATTTTGCAAGCATGTCGTTCAGCAACGCCTGCAGCGACGTCGGAGCATCGAGAACGTGTTCGCGAATCGCTGGAATCGGATTGTTGCGATGAGCCAGGATCGTTTTGACGAGTGTCTTTCCGCGAAACGGAGGCTGCCCCGCCAAGAGACAGAACAGTGTGCAGCCCAGCGAATAGATGTCGCTCCGGTGATCGGCGCTGCGGGTGTCTTCAGCTTGCTCTGGCGACATATATCCCGCCGTGCCCATCACGACGCCGGCATTCGTCAGTGACAAGACATCGGATTCTCGCTCCGAGTCGTCTAGTTCGTCCAAACGGGCAAGACCCATGTCGAGAATTCGAACGGTATCGCTCTCATCAAGCAGCAAATTCGCCGGTTTGATGTCTCGGTGAACGACGCCGTTTTCATGTGCAAATCGCAACCCCTCGGCCGCTTGTCTCACGAAATTCAATGCCCGTTCGATTGGAAGGCCGCTACTCTGTTTGACTTCGAGATCCAGATCGTGACCCTCAACAAATTGCATCACGAGGAAGTGTCGATTGCAATCTTCGCCCGCATCGTACGCCGTCACGATATTGGGATGATCGAGTCGCGCCGCCGCTTCGACTTCTCGCTCGAAACGAACGACCGCTTCTCGTGATTCAAACGCGTCACCAGGCAACAGCTTCAGCGCGACGATGCGTTTCATCCGCGTGTGCAGTGCTTTAAAGACCTGCCCCATGCCGCCTTGACCGATACGATCGAGCAGGAGGTAATCGCCCAGTCGCAGCAGTGGGTTCTCCGAACTCGCTTGCTCTACTTGAAATGGCGTCAGCTTTCCCGACTCGACCGCTCGTTCCAGGAGCGACAGGGAATCAGACTCTCCGTCTATGATTTCGAGCTGCCGCAGATCTGCTTCAGTAAGAAGCTCGGTCTCACGAAGCCGAACGATCAACGTCTCCAGATCGATATCCGGCGACAGCTTTCCGCCGACGACTGCCGGTCGCGACGCGCTCGCCGCCGTATCTTCAACGCTTTGTGACGAATAGAGCCAATCGGTGTCTTGCAGCTCTTCGAGCTTTTCACAAAACGCCGGCAGCAAGTCGGGGCAGTCGGCACACAAGTCTTCCGCCGACGGGGATTCGCCGCGTTCACGGGC
>JAUIHJ010000110.1 GCA_030432015.1 bacterium | reverse complement strand
GCTCACCGGGCGCCGGCGCGAGTTGGGCGATGCGCTCGCACAGCACGGGGCTCATCGCCGCCAGCACGCACTTGTGCGCGTTGACCTCCCGTCCGTCGACGTGCACGGCAATGTCTTCGCCACGGGACCGGGTGGGGTGCTGGTGCTGTCACCCGCCGGCAAACTGCTGGGCCGGATTGTCACCGGTGAACGAATCGCCAATGTTGGTTGGGGCAACGACGGCAGCGTGCTGTACCTGACCTCCGACATGTACCTTTGTCGGATCCAGACACAGACCAAGGGCGCAGGCTTCAAATAGTCAATCGCGTCGACGGTGTGGATGGTACGCGATGTCATGATCGAATTGGCGCGTCGCCATGCAACGGCGACCTCAGGGGAACGTATGCCCGTCGAGACCCATGAGCTATCGTGCGACGTCCTGGTGGCGGGAGGCGGGCCTGCGGGAGTGCCCTGCGCCATCGCCGCGGCCCGCAGTGGAGCATCGGTCGTCCTGTGCCAGGACCGTTCCGTGCTAGGCGGTAATGCGTCGAGCGAAGTGCGGATGCATATTGTTGGCGCGAACGGTACCGGAAGTTTTGACCGTGGCGAGGCGTTGCGAACCGAAGCACGCGAGGGCGGGATCATCGAGGAGATTCGTTTGGAGGCCGCGGTTCGGAATCCGCAGCGGTCGCCATCCATGTTCGACTTGATTCTGTACGAAAAGTGCCGCGCCGAGCCCAATTTGACGCTCTTGCTTAACACGACGGTGACCGGTGTAGAAACGGAGCCGGGAAATGACCGGCGCGTTACCCACGCCCTCGCCCAGCGACAAAGTACCGAAGACCAGTTCCGCATTGAGGCGCAGGTATTCGTGGATTGCACGGGCGATGGCCGTTTGGGGGTCGAGGCCGGGGCCCCACTGATGCGCGGCCGCGAGAGTTGTGAAGCATTTGGCGAATCGCTGGCAGGTGATTCCGCCGATGCCTTTCAGCTCGGTTCGACCATCCTCGTGATGGCTCGCAAGCACCCGCAGCCGATGCCGTTCGCCGCACCGGCCTGGGTGCGCACTTTTACGACCGACGACTTGCGACTGCGCCTGTACGCGACGCCCGGCGAAGAGGAGCCGACACACGAGTACGGCTATTGGTGGGCCGAATGGGGTGGCACGCTCGATACGATCAAGGCCAATGAAACGATCCGCGACGAGCTGCTGGCCATTTCGCTGGGCGTCTGGAATCACATCAAGAATGGACCCCCAGGAACGCCAGCCGATGCTGATCCGTTCGAGGCGGCGTGCTGGGCTCTGGATTGGATCGGCTTCTTGCCAGGTAAACGCGAGAGTCGCCGCTTTATCGGTCAGCACATACTGACGCAGGACGATGTGGAAAAGTCCCGCACGTTTCGTGACGCGATCGCCTACGGCGGCTGGTCGCTCGATCTGCATCCACCCGAGGGCGTTGACGTCCCCGACCAACCGCCGTGCCAACAGCACGACGTTCCCCACTTGTATGATATCCCGCTGCGGTGTTGCGTCTCGCGCGACATCGAGAATCTCATGTTCGCCGGCCGCAATATCTCGGCGACCCACGTAGCATTTTCCTCGACACGCGTGATGGCAACCTGCGCCGTGGTGGGACAAGGCGTCGGGACCGCTGCGGCAATGGCAGCCACACGAGGGATCAAACCCTGCGAACTGGTCACCCAGGATGACATCATGGAGGCGATTACCCAACGGTTGTTGGATGACGACGCGTTCTTGATCGGGCGCATCGATCGCCGGTGCCGGGACCTCGCCACGGCCGCACGGGTGACGGCGTCAAGTGCACAGCCGGGGGCGGAAGCCGACCAGATCCTGAGTGGGCAAACGCGCAGTGTCCATGGGCAGCGCGGTGTGCCGGCAGGTCGTAGTTATCCCGGTCTGCACCGGTGGATGTCCGATCCGGCAGCCGGGCTGCCCGCCTGGATCAAGCTGGATTGGGAATGCCCGACCCGTGTGCAGGAGATTCAGCTGATCTTCGATACCGGCCTGCATCGCCACCTGACATTGAGCCACCATGATGGGTACACATCACAAATGGTCTGGGGGCGGCCTCAGCCGGAAACCGTGCGAGACTACCTGATTGAAGGCCTTAAGGGGCAAGACTGGGTGCCGCTGGTGGCCGTCGCGGCGAATTACCAACGCCGCCGCCGGCACGAAATCGATGCCGACCAATGTTTTCGCGCGATCCGCATCACGGTGACGCAGACCAACGGTCTCGATCATGCACGAATCTGCGGCATTTCGGTGCGCTGAGATCGTTCGGCATTGAGCTCGCACGCGTTTCTTGGCAGCGAGCTGTGGTTGAAAGCTGAATCGCGCAACTTCAAAACGTCGCACCAGGTCCGGCGACCGGCTACTCGTTCTTTAGATCGCTTTTGGCGTCGACCACCACGTTGTTGTCGAAGACGATCCCTTCACTCTTGGCGCCACGCAATTCGATCGCTTTGGGGCGCAAGCCTGAGAACAGGTTGCCAACCACGGTGACATGCTTGGTGCCTTCTAAAACCAAGCCCCCAGCGTCCCGATCCTCTTCGCGGCGTTTGACCTTGCCATCGCCCAAGTAGCTGTTGGAAAAGTTGTTGCCTGTCACGGTGATCCGTCCACTGTGGGGACCGATTCGCAAGGCATCCTTCTTCATGATCGTGAACGTGTTGGCACTGACCGCACACCCGTGGGCGTCCTTCAGGTCAATCCCGGCTCCGTTGTGCGCGATCACATTGGCGCTAATGGTCGTACCGTAGCAGTCGCGGTCCAACGTCACGGCCGTCCCTGCACACTCTTCGATCATGTTGCCCGAGAGGACAGACCCATACGTGTTTTCGATGAGCACGCCCCGATTCAGATGGTCGTCGAGATTGTTGCCGGTCATGCAAAGATTAAAGCTGTCAATACAATGGAGTGCATCCTTGTTTTCCTCAAACTGGTTGGCAGAGACAACAATGTCATGGCCACCCAGGATGTTCAGTCCGACTTGTTTGTTATAGGTGATCAGGCAATCACTGACGCGTGGATCTTCGTAACACGATTGCAGGCGAATGCCATCGCCGCCGTGATAAGAGACCGAGACGCCTTGCACGAAGATTTCCTCGATCATTGTGGCGACGATGCCGTGCCCGCTCTTTTCATTCCCGGTGATGCGGAAATCAGCCAGGTTCACTCGCCACAACCGATCCTCGCGTTTCACTTTGTCGCCATCGGCATGGGCCACGATCAAGGCCGGCTGCCCCTCCTGATTCGTGTTGATGATATTGGTCGCCCCACCCACGCCTTCGAGACGCGTATCACCGTGTCGCAGCATCAACGGCGCGGAGATTTCGAAATTACCGGCGGGCAGCCGAACAACGCCGCCTGTCTCCGGGACCGCGTCCAGCGCCGCCTGAATCGTCGGGAAGTTGCTGGCATCAATCGCGGGCCGCGCCCCTGGCAACGTCTGTTGCTGGCAGATCGCGCTATTCACCATGACGAGCGCTTGGACGCTCAGCGTGAAGATGATGACTTTCGTGGCTCGGCTCCAATGCATCAGTCAGTTCCTTGTGGTTCGCTGGAATCCAGTTGTGGGTCAAAGTTGCAGTAAACCGGCTAGGCCGTGCCGATCTTGGACGAAATCGGTAAACCGTCGCCGTTCCTTATTCGTGCATCGCGCGGAAACTCCTTGCGCAACCAGTATGGCTGAAAATGTCGCCAGAGAAAACGATGGTCGCGCGGCAGGTGTATCAGCACAGCAAAAGTATCGATGTGCGTGCGGTTCCCGAATTTCTCGGATCGACTAGAATTGTCGGGTCGCCGGCCGTTGGTATGGTCAGCGATTGCCTGAGCCCGCTCCATTCTCTGGATTTCACATGGAACTGTTCCTGATTCGCCACGCCCAGTCAGAAAACAACGCGTTGCCCGAGGAGCAGCGCGTTGAGGATCCCGGGATCACGGAATTGGGGGTTCAGCAAGCCGAGCGGCTGGGCGCCTGGATTCCGAGGCTCGAACTTACCAAGGTCATTACCAGCCCTTTCAAACGCGCACTCGAGACCGCTCGACGAATTCACGCCTCAACCAACCTGACGCCGCACGTCCGGACTGCCATTCACGAGCAGGGGGGCTGCTACCGCGGCTACCCGGAAATCGGCATGGTCGGCCGTCCTGGCCTCAACCGGTCGGAAATTGAAGAAAGGTATCCCGGGTTTCATGTCGCCGACGACATCGACGGCGACGGGTGGTGGCGATGCCAGGATTATGAGACGCAGGCCCTTGCCGTTCAGCGAGCCGCCGAAGTTTGGCAAGCGACGTTGCAGGAATTCGCTCATACTGACGAGCGGGTTGCCTATGTCATGCACGCTGACTTCAAGCTTCTCTTGCTGGGTCAATTCCATCCCCAACCGCTGGATGTTCCCTACAACACGTCCATCACACGCGTCGTGATTAGCGGAGAAGGGGGGCGCGTGGCGGATCACAATAGCGTGCAGCACTTGCCGTCAGACTTGCTGTCGCGGTGACACGCAAACGCGCACCTGGACACTCGCCACGGGCACGATGACCGCGTCCTACTTGGCTTTCTTGGGCTTGCAGAGCTTGCCTTTTTTGGCGGCGACGGCCTGGCATTTCTTGCAGAGGTATTCGCCCGGTTTCGCCTTGGTTTTCTTTTGGCCCTTAAGGCAACCCATCGCCAACTCCTGCCAACGCGTTCCAATCTCAAGATTATAGCACGCGGAACGTCCCTGTTCAGGGCGATAGAATTTGAGTTTGCGACCTGACTTAATGACCGAGCGCGATTCTGCGGCGCCGGCCGTGTCGCGGGGACAGGCGGGCAGGGGGCCAATCCATGGAAAACCGAGTGTCAACGGAGCGGCGCAGCGCTATCCAACGAAGGGCGGCTTCCGATCGAACGTCCGGTCTTGGTGTTGCGACCGTCCGGTCCAGTTACGATAATTGGATCAACCCGCCGCGCCTGCCTCCATTGAGCGTTCCACCATCCTTGTTTGTGACCGGTCGGCTGATCGCAGCCATTTGACCTGCCGCCGACTGCGTTTCCTGCGATGTTTCCTGCGATCCCACGGATCTCCATCCATGATGCAAGCATTCACGCAACTCGTACAAAGTACCGTGCCTCTAGTGCTGTTGGCTGTTGTCGTTTCGCCGGCCGCGGGCGACGCCGAAGCCCGCACCTACGAGACGGACGTGCGGCCAATTCTCAAGGCCCACTGTTTTCAGTGCCACGGTGAGGGCGGCGAGAAAGAAGGGGGGCTGGATGTACGGCTCAGACGAATGATCGTCGCTGGAGGGGAGTCGGGGGCGGCCATTGTACCGGGGCAACCAAACGAGAGCTTGCTCCTGGAACGGATTCGTAGCGGTGAAATGCCTCCGGGAGAGGACCGACGCTTGACGCCGCACGACATCACGGTCATTCAGCAGTGGATCGCGGGTGGCGCGACGACGGCGCGTGCCGAGCCTGAGGCGCTGGGTGACGAGCCGATCTTCACCGAAGAGGAGCGAAATTGGTGGTCCTTTCAGCCGCTCCTCCGTCCCAGCCTACCCCACGTGCCGAACGCCGAGCGTACCGCAAACGTCGTCGACCTGTTCCTGGCCGCGCGAATGCGTGAGTTGCCGCCGGGGGAAGGTGGCGCGGCGTTCGATCCCTCCAGTCGCCGCGCCCACGCATTTGCCCCTCGTGCAAACCCGTCAACGTTGCTCCGCCGCGCCTCGTTCGATTTGCTCGGCCTGCCGCCAACTCCCGCTGAGTCCTCGGCCTTTGCTGCCGACTTGGGCGCCGACGCGTGGCCGCGTCTGATCGACCGGTTACTCGCCTCGCCCCATTATGGCGAACGATGGGGACGGTTCTGGTTGGACGTCGCCGGCTATGCTGATTCCGAAGGCTACACCGATGAAGATGTCGTCCGGCCCCACGCGTTTCGATTTCGCGATTACGTCATTGCCGCGTTTAATGCCGACAAGCCTTTCGACCAGTTCATCATCGAGCAACTCGCTGGTGACGAGTTGGTTGGGGCAGACTCCACGCTAACCGCCGACGCGATCGAAAAGCTGACCGCAACCGGCTTCTTGCGGATGGCTCCCGACGGCACGGCGGCCGGTGGCGTCGATCAAAGTCTGGCTCGGAATCAGGTCATGGCAGATACAATTCAGATCGTTGGCACGTCGCTGTTGGGTTTGACGGTCAATTGCGCGCAGTGCCACGATCATCGTTACGATCCGATTTCGCACGCGGACTATTACCGCTTCCGCGCCATTTTTGAACCGGCGCTGGACTGGAAGAACTGGAAAACGCCGCCCGCCCGCCAGGTATCGCTGTACACCGAGGCGGACCGGGCGACACGCGCAAGACTGGAAGCGGAAGCGCAGCAAGTGGATGCCGAGCGTAAAGCGGTCGCGGCGAATTATATTGCCCGCACGATCGAACAAGAGTTGCTACTGGTCGCAGACGCGCTCCGTGATGATCTGCGTCAGGCCTACCAGACCGCTGCTGCCGAACGAACGGCCGAACAAAAGAAACTGCTCGGCGATCATCCCAGCATCGCCAATATTTCCGAAGGTGCGCTCTACTTGTACGATCGCCGCCGGGACGCCCGAGTTCGCGACATCGAGTCAAAACGCGCGGAGAAGCTGCAGCAATTCATTGTCGCGGCAACGGCCAGGGAACTGGCGAAGGTCCCGGACGAGCTCCGATCACAAGTCCAGTCCGCGTTGGAAATCGAGGTGGCTCGACGTTCGCCCGAACAAACATCGTTGCTTGCCGCTTACCCCACCGTGACAGTTACCGAAGCGGCCTTGGCAAGCCTGGATCCGGCTGCGACCGCCGAATTGGCTGTCTACACCGAGGCGGCTGACGAGGTCCGAAAGTCTCGCATCAAGCAGCATCTGCAAGAGTTTAGTGACAAGGCCGCGGGCATTCGTAAGTCGATCCCTCCCGAACCGTTCGTGCGCGCGTTGCGGGAAGCCGCAGGTGCCGTTCCGCCAACGTTTGTCTTTCATCGTGGCGATCATGGTCAACCGAAACAGCAAGTGCTTCCCGCCGGGTTGTCCGTGCTGGAGACCGACGCGGCGATCGACGCAAACGATCCCCTGCTGCCAACGACCGGCCGGCGACTGCGGTATGCCCGCCATTTGACCGCCGGGCGGCACCCGCTCGTTGCACGAGTCATCGCCAATCGGATCTGGATGCATCATTTCGGACGCGGCTTGGTCAATTCGCCCGGCGATTTCGGCGTACTGGGCGAGCGGCCGTCGCATCCGCAATTGCTGGACTGGTTGGCGGTCGAGCTGATCGAATCAGGTTGGAGCGTGAAGCATTTACACCGCCTGATCATGGCATCGCACGCCTATCAACAGACATCCGAGGTTGACGCGTCGTTGGTGGATGCCGATCCGGACAATACGTTTTATGCGCGGCAATCCGTCCGCCGATTGGATGGCGATGCCCTGCGCGACGCCGTGCTGGCGGTCAGTGGCAAGTTGCACCACCGACTCTACGGCGAACCGGTACCGGTGATGGAAGACGAAGTCGGACAGATTGTCATTGGCCGCGAGAATCTGGACGGGGAACGGAAGCCGACCAAGCCGATTCCGCTGGGGGGCGAAGCATTTCGCCGGAGTGTCTACGTCCAGGCCCGCCGCAGTCGCCCGCTGGCGGTGTTCGATGTGTTTGATGCCCCTGCCATGACGCCGAATTGCGATCGGCGCGCCACGTCCAACGTTGCCCCGCAGTCGCTGCTGCTGATGAACAGCGAGTTTGCCGCGGCGTTCTCTTTGCATTTTGCGGAACGGTTGGGGGCCGACGCCGGCTCCGAGTTGCGTGATCAGGTTGCCCTGGGTTGGCAATTGGCCTACGGCAGTCCGCCCCAGGAGGGCGATCTCGAGGCCGCCTTGTCATTCGTCGAATCGCAGTCGGAGGCGATGCAGGGGAATGCGGCGGAGACCCTGCCCGAGGCCGCAAAAGTCCAAGCCTTGGCGTCGTATTGCCATGCGCTCCTAAGTTCCAACCGGTTCCTGTACGTGGAATAAACGTGAATCGAATGACTTCGAACCAGACCGTCACGCGGCGTGAATTCGTTAAGGCCGGGGCATTCAGTTTGGCGCCGCTGGCATTGGCCAGCCTGCTGAAGGACCGGCAATTGCTAGCCGGGCCCATCAAGCCCAATGTTCATGGTCAGCGATTCACGCTCGAACCTCGACCTCCGCACCACGAGCCGCAAGCCCACGCCATGATCAGTTTGTTCATGCAGGGTGGGCCCAGCCAAGTCGACCTGTTGGATCCTAAGCCGATCCTGACGCGCATGGACGGCCAGAAATTTCCCGGCAAGATCAAGTACGATGATGTTGGAGGCGCCAGCTCGAAAATCCTGGGCAGCTTCTGGAAATTTTCCAAGCATGGGCAGTGCGGCACGGAAGTGTCCGAATTACTGCCGCACACTGCGGGCATCGTCGACGATATACTCGTCATTCGATCAATGCGAACCGGGGTCAACAATCATGGCCAATCGATTCATGCGATGAATTCCGGCCGAACGCAGCGCGGACGGCCATCGTTGGGCAGTTGGCTGACCTATGGACTGGGCGCGGAGACGGACGAGTTGCCGGCGTTTGTGGCGATGCGCGACCCCGCCGGCCTGCCCGTGGAGGGCGTGTTGAATTGGTCCAATGGTTGGCTTCCTTCGCTCTTTCAAGGTACCGTGATCCGAGCCCGCGAACCGCGCATCCTGAACTTGGAACCGCCAGCCCGTTTGCGTGGCGATGTGCAACGCAACTATCTCGCTTATCTCGACCGGCTCAATCAACAGCAGCTAGACCGATTCCCCGAGAACACCGACCTTGCCGCGCGGATCTCGAACTTTGAATTGGCGGCGCGGATGCAGGGGGCCGCCCGCGAAGCGCTCGATATCAGCCAGGAGACCAAGGCGACTCACGAACTGTACGGGCTCCACGAGAAGGAGACGCAAGAATACGGTCGGCGATGCCTGATCGCGCGGCGGATGGTGGAACGCGGCGTGAGGTTCGTGCAGCTATTCACCAAGAACCAGTATTGGGATCACCACGGATCGATTCTCACCGCGCTGCCCGCCACTTGCCGAAAAACGGATCGCGGTGCGGCGGCGCTGGTCACTGACCTGAAGCAGCGGGGAATGCTCGACACGACTATCGTGCATTGGGGAGGCGAAATGGGGCGGCTCCCAGTGATTCAGAATGATGCCGGCCGCGCCAAGGTCGGACGCGATCACAACACCTACGGTTTTACGATGTGGGTCGCTGGCGGTGGGTTTCGACGTGGCGGAACCTACGGCGCGACCGACGAGTTTGGGCATCATGCGGTCGAGGATATTGTCAATCACTTCGACTACCATGCCACGCTGCTCCACCTGTTTGGACTTGATGCCAAACAATTGGTCTTCAAACGCAACGGCCGGGAAGAGTCGCTGCTGAGCGAACAGCCGGGCAAGATTCAGCCCGGGTTAATGCAGGCGTAAGCGAATCTGGCGACACGCTTACCCGAATAATTCGCGAATCACCGTTCCATGATCGGTCATCGGGATCGGCCGCTGGGCGTCGTATAGTTCGGTGGCGGGATCGATTCCCAACGCTGCTAAGATCGTGGCATGGAAGTCGGGAACCGAAATGGGTCGTTCCACGATCTCACGGCCGAACTCATCCGTCGCGCCGATCACCTGCCCGGTCTTGAGCCCTCCGCCAAACAACGCGGCGCTGAACGCAGCCGACTGATGTCCGCGGCCTCCCTGGCCGTCGAAATCGGGTGGTCGACCAAATTCGGTCGCGACAACAATCAAGGTTTCATCAAGGCGGCCATTCCGCTCAAGATCTTCGACCAGTCCGCTGAGCGCCTGGTCCAAGTCCTCGATCAGTAGATGCTGGTTAGCTTGGCCGTGACGATGGGTGTCCCAGCCGGTCCCGTTCTTGAAGTTGAGTTCGTAGGCGACTTCGACAAACCGCACTCCGGACTCGACGAGCCGCCGCGCCAGCAAGCAGCGCTGGCCAAACGGACTGCCATACCGCTGTCGCGTCGCATCCGTTTCCCGTGTTAAATCAAAAACCTTCGAAAACGGTCCTCGCATCAGACCGCGGGCTTCATCCATGGCGGCGGCATACTCCAACGTGGTCGCGTCGCCAGCCGATCGATCGTTGGCTGTCGACCGCAGCAACGTCAGCAAGCGGTCGCGACGACGTTGACGGGATTCATGAACATCCTCGGGGCGTTTCAAGCCGATCGGACCGGCAGCGACATCCGTTAGATAGAGATAACCATAGCGGCTGCCGAGAAATCCTGGGCCGCGCGTGATGTTGGGTGAACCCATTACGATGTAGGGCGGCATTCCGTCGGACCGTCGACCACGTTGGTGACTGATCATCGATCCGAGCGAGGGATAGGTGGTTGTTCCGCTGGTCAGTCGCCCGGTTTTTATCAGGTTGGTGGAATCCGCATGGTCCACCTTGAGACGGTGGTTCAGCGTCCTCAGCAAGACGCCCCGATCGAGCAGCTTTGCCGTTCGCGCCAAATGCCGGCAAACGCCAACGTCGCGGATCGCCGTCGGGATCGACGGGTATGCCGAACCGGCTCGATTCGCCAAGGGGTCACCGACCGGCTTGGGGTCGAGCGTGTCGACGTGGCACATGCCGCCGCCGAGCCAGATCATGATGCAGGCTTCCGCCCGCCCACGCGGTGAAATCGATTCGGCGGTCAGGGGCGGCGTGGCGGCCAGCGACGCAGCACCGGCAGCCACCAGGCTTTGAAACTCACGGCGTGAAATACCGTGCCGCCGGTTCCTGCGAGATGGCATCATTCGGATTGCGTCGGGTTGTTCCATAAACACTTGCAGCATTTGTTTTTCAAGGGGCCGGTCCGCTGCCGGCGCGACGGCCAGCGGAACAACGACTCAATGGCTGGAAAATTGATTACACGATGTCCACTTACGCGTTGACTCGCTTGCTTGTCAGTCCACTTCCAGCACCGGAGCCGGTGAAAGTGGACGGCAGGAATACGGTCGTCGCCGAATCACCTTGCGAATTATCTGATCATGGGTTCATGCGAGCCACGCTGGCGAGGGTCGGTAACGGCTGCCGTGAGACACATTGCAGCACAAGGTGGCGGGTTCAATCATGGTACGACAACAAACTCTGGGGAATTCATCAGGGCCCACAGGATATCTTCGGCCCGTTCACGAAAGTCCTCGGTCAGACGGTCGGTCGGTGGCTCGCCACGGGCGACGCGGCGTTGGGCTGCGAGCATCAGGTGCGTCTGCTCGGCTTCCAGGTGTTTCCGCCAATCTGGCTGAAAGGTTGTCAACGGCTCGTGGGAACGGATCGGCTTGCCGGTGCGCCGCTGCGTGTAACTGGGACCCAAATGGTCCACGAGAGCTTGCCGCTCAAGATCGCTGGGAAGCCGACCGAGTACGCAGAGAAACAATCGTTCAACGAACTGTGAGGCGGGAATATCTTCCAGGGACAATTCGGTGATCGCGCTGCGGTCGGACAGTCGCACGATCCGCTGTGCCATCAGGCCATTGAAGAGCAGCAATGGTTGCTGGGCGGAGATTGTCTGTTCGCGCACGCTGCGAGGCTGTTGCCGATTTCCGATCCAGCCGAAGGTGGTCATGACGTCGACAATGGTTTGGTTGACGGGCATCCCCAAGGCCGGGCGGTCGCGTTCGTTGGGTAGTGCCGCGAACTGCCAGGCCCGCATGGGACGGGGCAACTGCACGGCACCCGCATCGGTTGCATGCACGCCCATCGTCTCCGCCTGAAAGTCCTTCCCCACGGCGAGGAACAGCGAATCGACCAGTTGCTCGGCCGACATTAGCCGGCGCCGTTCGCGCTGGCGTTGCCAGGCTTGTGACATCAGGATGCGTCGTGAGAGCTGGAGCAGGTCATAGCCGCTGGCGACAAATTCCGCGCTCAGCAGCCGCAGCAGTTTGCGGTGGGCCGTATCCCACAGGTCGCTCACGCCGTCAGCGTGTTGCGTCACGTCGCCAGGGCGTTCGCGTTCGCGACCACTGGTCTCTTGCCCAGCCGGCCAATGATCCACCGGTTCGATCAGGCCGACGCCAAAGAATCGCTGCCAGACTCGATTCACAATGACGTCAGAGAATCGCGAGTTATGGGGCGAGGTGAGCAGGGCGGCCAGTTCGGCTCGCGTCCCAGCCTGAATTGGTTGCAACGACGTGGCGTCTTCGGAGGCACGAAGCCAGTGCGATCGCAATCCCTGTGGTGCGATGACTTGGCCTGCGACAAGCGAGGTTGTGATGGCGCCGGTCGCATTGGCATTCGCAACGGCTGCCACGCTGGTGGCTGGGACTTCCAGCGGTCCGCCGTTGAGGTAGGCAGCCAGCAGAAACAGATCGGCCTGCTGAAAGTCGTCAACGGGCGAATCGTGACAACGAGCACAGGTGAGATCGACGGCCGCGAACGCCTTCATTGCCACATGGGACCGCATCGCCATGGGGGCGTCATTGCCGGTGGCCAGCGCGAAGCCCGCCGGTCCGTCGTCGCGATCCGCAGCGGCCTCCGAGGATTTCATCAGGATGAGTTCGGTTGCGAAGCGGTCCAACGCCATGTTGTCGCGAAACGACTCGTAGATCCACTGTCGGAACGCGCCCGAGTTGTTAAGTGTCGGGAAAACGACCGATGGATTTTCTGCCAGCACGTCCTGCCAATAGCCAACCCAGGCATCGGCCCATTCAGGCGAGTTTAAGAACAGGTCGATGACGCGTGCCCGTTTGTCGCTGCGCTGATCTGCCAGGAATGAGGTGACCTCCCCCAGCGACGGAATGCGGCCTCGCACCGTTAACGAGAGTCGTCGTAGAAAAGCAGCATCGTCAAGGGGCGGCAGCGTGGACTGGGGCCAGATCGCGTCGATGGATGCGGGGGCCTCGCGACCCGGCGCCCAGCGCGCCGACGCGTCGCGGGCCCACCGATGACGATTGGTCCAGAACACTTCAAGCGGCGATGCCGTCGCGTGTTCGGTGTCGGCGATTCGCTCCAACGTGGACCCGGTGCAGCGGAGGAAATCGCCGACGTTCAGCGGTCGTGGGACCAAGCGAACTTCGTCAATGAATCCCGCGAACCCGCGATTCACCTGCCCGCCCTGGATTCTCCTGGCACCGATTGTAAAGTGGGCTGCGCCTGGGGGCCGGAGGGTGTTTTGATTTGCCTGCCCGCCCAAGAAAATTTCGCCGGTCAACGTGTAGTCCAAGTACCAGCGGATCCGCGCCGCCGCGGCCGTTCCCTCGTGCACCAGCGCAAAATGGTGCCAACGCTCGGTCGAGACGCCGCGGTCGCCGACCCCGAATGTCCGTCCGTCAAAACCCTCCAGGGAAACGCTCAGACGGGGCGATCCGTCTTGATGCGCTACCAGCCCGATCGCTAGCCGCGTCCAGTCCCCCCGGGCGAAAGCAAACTGTGTCACCAAACGGTCCGAGATACCGGTTTCGGCATGCGTACCGTTGGCGGCCGGCAGGAGAAAGAAACCTTCCCAGGTGAAGTTCTCAGCAAATCCCGGGGCGTCGCTGGGCGCGGCATATGCAATCGAAGTCCGACCGTCGAATTGCCAACTGCCTGTATTCGTCTGCGGCTCAGGGGCCAACAATTCTCCAGGAACCATGCCAGACCGCTGCACGCCGCTGGTTCGCACGCCGTGTTGCGGAGAATCCGGTCGAGCTTCACAGCGAATGTGAATTGTCGCCGGTTCCGGTGCTGCCGTCGCGGAAGCGACGCCCGACATGCACACAATCCAGGTCATGCCCGCCAAGATCACAACGTTGGCCTGACCGAGACTCCCAAGCATGATGCTCCTCGTGGATAACTGGCGCGTGCATCGAGGCTCGCTCATTTCTAAGCTCACTCACCACCAACAGTGTATCAACATTGTATATAAAGGTGACTTGGTTTGTTGACCTTGACGCGGGTATGGGCGGATCGACAACCGACCGTCGGGCGGGCACGGCCGTCCCAGCGATGCAGCATCGATCGCGAAGTTATCCGCCAAGATTACGAGGGAGAAGGTTGATGGAATACCGCCGACTGGGCAGCACGGACTTGCAGGTGAGTTCGATCGGCTTGGGGTGTGCGACGTTTGGTCGGGAGATCGATCGTGACACGTCTTTCGAGGTTTTGGATCATGCCTTGCAGCGCGGTGTGACTCTGTTTGACACGGCCGAAGCCTACGCCCAAGGCGGATCGGAAACGGTGTTGGGGCAATGGATCAAGGACCGCGGCGTCCGTGACCGCGTTGTTTTGGCGAGCAAGGTTTCCGGTGTCTTGACCCGTGACCGGATTATTGGGTCGGCCGAAGCCAGCCTGCGGCGCCTGCAAACCGAGCAGATCGACTTGTTTCAACTGCATGTCTGGGACGATTCGACGCCTGTTGAAGAATCGCTCGAGGCGCTCAACGCGCTGGTCCAGTCGGGCAAGGTCCGGTATGTCGGCTGCAGCAATTGGAAGGCCTGGCAGCTTGCCAAGGCACTCTTGGTCTGCCAGGAACGCGGCCTGGCCGCGCTGGCCTCCGTCCAGCCGCCGTACAACTTGGTCCAACGGGAAATCGAGGCGGACCTGTTGCCACTATGTATCCACCCGCAGATCGGTGTGA
>JAUIHJ010000109.1 GCA_030432015.1 bacterium | reverse complement strand
GCAACCTTGTAAGTTGATCCGGCACAGGCGAACTCGCCGAACCGAATGAAGGCCGCTTCGTCGAGCGGCTCGGCCGACCGCCACGTCCAACCGTTTCGCAGGACGGTGACTCGGCGTGCAAACCAATCCGGCACTGCCGCCAGTGCTATCACCTTCCCTGTTGGGATGTCCGTCCCGCCAATTGGCAAACGCCTATGACCTCGGCTAGATTGGAGACAGGTGGCAGACTGCCACTGGTTGCACGGAACGGTGTTGTCAGGCCTTCGTCGGTTGGCGGCGGCGCATTCGCCTGCTCGTTGAATCGTTTCGAGCGGGATGTTGGGAGCATGAGATGATGAAGCCAAGCGTATTGTCCGTGGGCATTGGAATTGGCGTTTTGATGTTGGGCGGTAGCGGGGTCGCGATCCCAACGCTGTGGTCGGTCGCGCAGCAGGCGAAGGACGATCGTGAGGCGTTGCAAGTTTCCTGGCACGAGCAACGGGCGGCGCTGGTCGCCAGCGAAGAGGCGCGAGAGGCCGCCGCTGAAGTACTCGAAACGTTGCAGCAGCAGCGTGAAGAGGACCAAGCCCGTCTGGCCGCCGCAGACGAAGCGAAGCGCATTCTCACGACTCAATTGGCCGAGATACAGGCCCGCAATCGCGAGCTGACGGCGGTCCGCGGCACGCTGGAATTGCGCGATCAGGAAGTGGACGAGTTGGTTCAGCAGGTAACACAACTGCAAAGTGACAATGCGTCGCTCCTCGCCGAGCGAGCTTCAGCGTTGGCCGCGAGCGATGACGCCCCGCAGGAATCCGGGAAGACCAATGATCCGGTCCCGGCTTCTGCCGACACGGTGGCCCTGAACCCGGCGACCGGTGCTGCCGCAACCTCCCCTGCTGTCAGTTCCAAGGTGAAACCCTCCCCATCGGCAGTCGCGGATGGCTCGCCCGCGAAAACCGCAACCTCCAATACGGTAGCGCCGGCCGCTGCAATCGCGAATTCGCAAACGACCGGCAAGCCGACGGCGGTGCCACCCGTCCTGTTCGACGACAGCGGCTGGACGTCAGCGAGCACGATGACGGCACCCGGCACTGTCTACACTTCTCCGCTTTTTGATTTCGGGATCCCCAACACAACGCTCCTACCTGCCAGCTCGTCGATCACGTCGCCACCTGTCTATCATTACGGGCCCGCAGTGATCGTTGGGCCCTAAACGCAAAACGCGATTCAGTGGCGCAGACCGCGGCAAAGGGACAAGCATCCTTTTCGGCGGCAGATTTTTTTCTCCGGCCGGTACCGATGGTCGGCGAGAAACGAGCCAATCCCCAACGGGCGCCGAATGACCCTCGGATGTTGAGGTTGATTGACGCCCTTCGCTCGACGCCCTAGCATCAACACTTCCGTCCTCGGTCGGTGATTGCCCGACGGGCGAACGTGGTGAGAGTGTTTCACTGGAAGACTCGTCAAAACTCCCCTCAGCCAGATTGCGGAAGCGGTTTATGTCACAACAGAAGTCGATGTTATTTGCCCTTGGTTGGCTGGTCATATTTTCACTAACCGGTGCAGGATGCGGCCAACAGGGTCCCTACCCCAATCGTTCGATTACGTTGATCTGCCCCTGGGCGGTAGGTGGCGGCACGGATCGTGTATCGCGATTCTGGGCTGACGCGTTGCAGAAAGAATTGGGCAAACCGGTGACCGTCGTGAACCGTACCGGTGGCAGCGGCGCCGTCGGGCATTCCGCAGGTGTCCGTGCCCGCCCGGACGGTTACACGCTGACGACGATCACGTTTGAACTGTGCACGATGCATCGCATGGGGATTCCGGCCGCGCCGACCTATGACGACTATCAGTGCTTATTGCAAATCAACGCCGATCCTGCTGCGATTCTGGTGCAAAACGACGCGCCTTGGGCGACGTTGGAGGAGTTCTTGGCAGCGATCCGCGCCGAACCGGGGAAGCTAAAAATGTCCGGCACGGCAACCGGCGGTGCGTGGGACCTGGCTCGAGCAGGCTTGTTGCAAGCCGCCGAGATCCCTACCGATGCCGTGATCTGGGTCCCAACCGAAGGCGCCGCACCGTCGTTGCACGAGTTGCTGGGAGGCCACATTGATGCCGTTTGTTGCAGCATCCCAGAAGCGGCACAGAACCTTGAAGGGAAGACGCTGCGGGCGCTGGTCGTGATGTCGGAAGAACGTCTGGCCGATTTTCCCGACGTGCCGACGGCTCGAGAAGCGGGCGTCGATTGGGTCGCGGTCGGCTGGCGCGGGCTGGCCCTCCCAAAGGAGACACCGGCTGAAATTGTTCAGCTACTGGAAGAAAAATGTCAGTCGATCGCCCATTCGAGCGCGTATCGAGATTTTATGCAGAAACAACGGTTTGGGCTGAAGATCCGTGATTCGTCCGAGTTCACGGACTTTTTAAAAGCTCAGGATGCGCAGTGGCACTCGGTGGTTGAGTCGGCAGGATACGCGCGCGCACCCTAGTCGAGATGTCCGCGTCATTCGCCCCTCGGGCCCCGATCGGAGAGACACTGCTAATGGAGAGCCGACCGAGTTTCACGTTTGGAGCCGCCATGCTGCTGGCGGCCGGATTGTTTGGATTCTGTGCCAGGGACATCCCACGTTCCGGACTGGCAGGCGCGGCCGATCCAGGGCCGCGGGCCCTTCCGTTGGCCATGGTGATGGTCGTCGCGGCGGGTGGTCTGGTCGAACTGACCCGGGCGTCGATGCTGCGATTCCGCGCGGCTGGCGCTGGGCCAACGCAGGAGTCACCTGACGGCCAAGCCGACGCTGAACTGCCAGCGCCGATGTCATACCAAAAGTTTGGCATCCTCGCGGGAGCCGTCCTCGTCTACCTGCTGGCACTGACGTGGCTGGGTTTTCAGATCAGCACCGTTGTCTTTGTATCGTCCGTTCTGACTTGGCTGGGTGCGCGGTGGTGGTCCGCGACCCTTTCCGGAGTGGTGATTGTGCTGATTGTGCGAATCCTGTTTGGGGAACTGTTTCATGTTCAATTGCCGGAAGGCGCTTTTGGACTGACGCTCTAGCAGATCGGGCACTTCAGAACATTAGGACATCGGCTACTGCCGCAAGCGTTGCACACCAACCTGTATCGATTGCCGCTGACCTTCCTTCCAGTCGCCATGTTGACGTTCATCCTCTTCGCCATTCATCTTCTTCCCCTTGAACCCCTCGGCCTCGACCCGTGATTCCCGGCGTTTTCAAACAATTTCTGTCACTACCGTGGCAGGAAGTCCTGACGTGGCCCGTCCTCGTCCCCTGGCTACTGGGGATGGTGTTCGGCGTCTTTGTGGGTGCGACTCCCGGTCTGACGGCGACGATGGCGGTGGCGTTGATTGTGCCGATCAGTTTCTATCTGGAACCCAACGCAGGCCTGGCGCTGATCATTGGCGTCAGCTTTACGGCGATCTTTGCGGGTGACATTCCGGCGACCTACCTCCGCATCCCGGGGACACCGGCATCGGCGGCGGCGACGCTGGACGGCAATGAACTGGCCAAGCAGGGACGGGGGCGTTTGGCGTTAGTCATCGACCTGCTCTGTTCGTGCCTGGGTGGCCTGATTGGCGTGGTCGTGCTGATGCTGATTGCGCGGCCGTTAGCACAGTTCGCATTGTTCTTTAGTGACTTTGAATATTTCTGGCTGGGAGTTCTGGGGCTCAGCTTGAGCGCCCTGGTAAGCCGCGGCAGTACGCTGCGCGGCCTGATTGCGGCGGCCCTGGGCATTCTGATTTCAACCGTGGGCACCGATGTGATGGGCGGCGTCCCTCGCTACACGTTTGGCAGCTTCGAACTGCTTGACGGCCTGAATTTCATCCCGGTGATGATCGGCCTATTTGGCTTTGCGGAAGTGCTGCGGAATGTGAGTTCATCGCAGCCGATGGCCACGTCCACGATCCCATCGCAGGAGACCGGAGTTGCGAAAGCCTCCGTGCAGGAGATCTGGAAATACAAATGGCTGGTCCTCCGCTCGGCGCTGCTAGGAACTGGGATCGGCGCGCTGCCGGGCGCCGGGGCCGATATCGCCGCCTGGGGTGCCTACGGTTTCGCCAAGGTCACCTCACGGAATCCCGAGCAGTTGGGAACGGGGGCCATCGAAGGGGTTGTCGCGCCGACCAGCGCCAACAACGCGGCGGTCGCGGGCGCCTGGATCCCCGCCCTGGTGTTTGGAATCCCGGGGGACGCAGTGACCGCGATCGTGTTGGGCGCCATGATGATGTACAACATTACACCCGGCCCTCAATTGTTCGAAAGCGGCACACAAGTCCAGGCGATTTTCCTCATCGCGCTGGTGACGCAAGTCCTGCTGCTGCCGGCTGGGTTGCTGGGCATCAAGGCGTTCGGCTGGATCTTGCGGTTGCCGCGTCGCCTCGTGCTGACCGCGGTGATGGTGTTTTCCGTGGTCGGTGCCTTCGCTATCCGCAACAGCCTCTTCGACATCTACGTGATGTTCGCCTTTGGCCTGATCGGTTTCTTCTTGGAGGCCAAGAAGGTTCCGCTGGCGCCCGTCATTCTGGGTCTGATCCTCGGAGACTTGATCGAGAAGAAGCTGCGAGCCGGGCTGATCAGTTCCGGAGGTGACCTGACGCCGATGTTCACGCGACCAATCTGCGCGGCACTGGTGGGGCTGCTGGTGATCGCCCTGGTGTTGGTCCCGGCGGTTCGGTGGCTGCGGATGCGGATGCGAGCCGAATAATTCCGTCGCCGGCCACCGTGGCTCAACAACACGTCGCGACGGCGTCTCCGCGTTCCGCCCCCTACTCCCCCGCCTTCCCCAATTGCGTGAGAAACTCGGCCATCTCCCCGGCCGCATGCGAGTCTCCGCTTGCGCGCGCGGCATTAATCCCGTCGCGAAGGGCGGTCCGTGCTTCATCGAGCCGGTTTAGCTTGACGAGCTGCTGTCCGGCCATGAGGAACGCCGGGACGTGGGGTGGATGATCCGCCATCAGTCCGGCAAACAGCTCGAGGCTCCGATCATGCTCAGCGGCCTTGTCCAACTCCATCGCTAGCATATAGCGGAGCATGGTATCTGCCGGATCAGCGGCCAGCATCGCTTCAATTTTTTCGCGGCGGGATCCTGGGTTCATTTTTGCCTTTTCCTTGGATTGCCGTCCGAATCCGACGTCACGCCGGAAAAGTCACCCTATCTTCACAAGTCGGGAAAGTCGTCAAAGTCGACTAAACCCGCGCGACCGGAATTGTCGATAGTCGCTGTGAAGATCGGTGTCTCCCTTTTGAAACCAGTCAGGACGGATAAATGTCTCGTAAAGCCATCACAGCCGTTGCACTGCTATTCGCCTGCGGCGTCGTCGTTGCAGTGGTCCGCGGCCAGGACAACTCTGGATCGTACTCGAATAACCAAGGTGGATCGAGTGGCGGAGACGCCCGCCGAGAGCAATCAGTCCTGGTCACCCGCCCGTCACTTCAACGGGTCGCCAGCGAGCCCGAACTCCGAACTGCGACACGCCCTGAGGCGCCGACGCGCAGCACCGGCCTGGCCGGTCGCCTGCAGCAAGTCCGTGAGGCAGCCGCTCGTGATGACGAACCAGGTGGTGGCCGCTTGATTCCGAGCCAGACACCAGGCCAGTTTGAACCCAATGCCAACGCCGGAACTCCGTCGGAACTGCAACCGGCCGAAACCTCGACGCGTTCGATCGACCTGACGCCGGCGCGGACCGACGCGTCGACCACCACCAGTTCGCGACGCACGGTAACCCAACCAGGCGCCTTTGACAGCGCGACGCCACCTGCCGCACCACCTGCCCGCCAACCGTTCGCAGCGGACGCCGTGACGCCTGAGGCGGAACCGACGACCAGGCCGCCCGCCACGTTCCAATCAACCACGGTGCAGGCACCGACCCGTCAGCCGGTCGAACGACAGCCAATCGAGCGTCAGCCCGTGGAGCGTCAACCGATTAATTTGAATCAGTCGTACGCACCGGACGCTGATGACCAGATTCGAATGTCGAGTTCCGGGCCTGCGCTGCGGATTGATACGGTTGGGCCTCGTTCAATTTTGATTGGCAAGCAGGCGACCTACTCTGTCACACTCTCAAACGTGGGGAATGAAACGGCCAAAGACGTCTTCGTGCGTGTTGAGCTTCCCGAGTGGGTCGATGTGATCTCGAGTGAATCCAGCGCGGGAGTCGCTCAGCCGCAAGATGGCGAGGGTTCCGATCAGCGGCTGATCTGGAATGTCACACAACTGGCGGCTCAGGGTCGCGAGACGCTGCAGCTGAAGGTCGTTCCGCTGAAGAATCGCGGCTTTGGTCTGGCGATTGACTGGACGGTCCGCCCCGAATCTTCGCTCGCCCAAATCGAAGTCGAAGAACCGCAGTTGGAATTATCCGTCTTTGGACCGAAGGACATTTTGTACGGCGAGACCGCCGTCTATACGATTCAATTGACCAACCCCGGCACGGGTGACGCCACGGATGTGAGCGTCGACTTTTCTTACGGTGCACAGAATCTGCCGAGCAAGCGTGTGGGAACATTGGCGGCCGGCGCGCAAACCGAAATCAGCGTCGAGCTGACTTCGCGTCAGGCAGGAACGCTGCCGGTCTCGGCAATCGCCACTGGCAGCAATGGCCTGCGGGCGTCGGCGGCAGAGGAAGTGTTGGTGCGTCGTGCCAACTTGGAGCTAACCGTCATCGGCTCGCAACGCAAGTTTGCCGGCGGGGTCGGCACCTACGAGGTTCACGTTCGCAATACGGGCAACGCCACAGCGACCGATGTGCTGGCCAAGGTGCTCTTGCCCAGCGGCGGGAAATTCATCGCGGGAAGCGATTTGACGCCGGCCAACCAAGGCTTCATCAAGCGAGTTGGTCCACTGGCTCCCAACGCGGAACGCGTCTTCACGCTGCAATGTCAGCTCACGACTCCCGGCGACAACCGGTTGGAAGTGCACGCCGAAGCCGAAAGCGAGCTGGCCGCGTCCGGCTCGTTTGTGACGCGTGTTGACGCCCTGGCCGACTTGAAGCTGCGGGTCAACGATCCACAGGGACCGACGGCGGTAGGCACCAAGTCCACCTACGAGATCACCGTCGAGAACCGTGGCTCCAAAGCCGCAGAAGACGTCAAGGTGATCGCGCAATTCTCCGAGGGTGTGGAACCCGTCCGAGCTCAGGGGTCCGTCGCGGAAATCGTGCCGGGCCAGGTACTCTTCCAGGCGATCCCACGCATCGGCCCTGGCGAGCAGATCAAGCTCACCATCATGGCGGTCGCCGATCGGGCCGGCAACCACCGCTTCCGTGTCGAGACGACCAGCTCCGAGCCGGAGACGCGTCTGGTTGCGGAAGAGTCGACGCACTACTTTGGCGACGATCTGGTGGGACCCGGACGATAGCCAAGAGTCGCAACACGGGCGACGCGGACCATCGTTCGACGATGTCAACGTGCCGCGGGCTTTGCAACAAAGCCCGCGGCCTTTTTGTTGTCAGGCGCAGTGCCGGTACCCGCCGTGCATCAGCCGCGGTCTTCGGCAACACGGCACCACCCAGGCAGGGAATCTTCGAACCACGACGTGCGTCAGCTCCCTGCTACGAAACATTTCCCAACGTGTTTCCCAACACATCGGCAGGGCGTTTTTTCGCCATGTCCGATATACTTGGCGGAAAACGGCCGACGCGGACGAAGACACCGTCGCGAAGTCGCAGCGAGCGGTGGACGTAGCGGGGCTAAATCCCGTCTCACCCCGCTTCACAACAGAAAATCTGACCTCACAGCCCATGCGTGGCACCCCAGGGCCGCTGACGGCCCGTTCATGGAAAGATCACATGGAATTTCGACAGCCTGCCAGCCGCCCTCTCGCCAAACGTCGTCAAGCGAAGCAAATCAAACGAAGACGCCGCCGACGGTTATCGGCGGAATCGCTCGAACCACGGTTGCTGCTGCATGGCGGGCCTGGCGACGAGCCACCGGCACTCGCCGTGGCGATCGAAGATTTCGATGCCCAACACATCCAACACGTATTCTCGCAACATGGTGTACAGCCCGGCCCGATCGTCGGTGGCACTGCGGACCGTGGTAACGTTTTGCGTCTGACTTCCGCAAGAGCTGGTAGTCACAACTCGATCGCGTTCCAGCGGACGGCCCACGGGGCGTATGATCAGATCCAGGTCCAATTCGACTTTCGCATCGTGGCCGATGGCGATGCCGCGGATGGCATTGGATTTGCCTGGTTAAACACGAGCGAATACGGGACGCATGGCGAGGTCGATTCCGGGCTGTTGCCTGCGGCGCCGGAAGAACCAAACTTCCTCGGTTCATTGGGAGTCGGTTTTGATACGCACCTCAACGCCGAAATCGGCGACGTCAGCGGCAATCACATTTCGCTGCACCTCGGCGACCAGACGCTGGCACAACAGGACTTGGCGGCCCTGAATCTGGATCTCGAAAGTGGGGCTTGGCTGCACGCGCTGGTCGACATCGCACAGAGTCCGGCCGGGGCGACGATGAGCGTTGACTTGCAGCCTGCTGGCGGCGATGTCGTGCGAGTCTTCGACGCGGTTCCCATTCCGGGATCGCTTCCCTACGAGGGTCGCGCGTGGTTTGGAGCGAGTTCGGAAGGGCTTGTCGCGAACCATGACATTGATCTGGTGGTGATCGATGTCGGCAGCGTCCTGGGCTCAGAGGTCGAGTTGCTGACGGACGCTTTCTCGGTCGTCGAAAGCGAGGCGACGACGACCGCGATCGCCCGCTTGCATCCAGCCCAGCCAGATCCAGTCACGGTCAACTACAGCGTCACCGCAGGCACGGCGGTGGCAAACGTCGATTTTGACGCGGCGGCTGGGTCGATCACCTTCGCGCCCGGCGAAACGTGGAAACCGATTCGGATCCCAATTCTGCCCGACGATCTGCCGGAAGTTGACAAGACCTTTCAGTTGGACTTGGTCAGCGTGGCCGCCGGCGGGAATGCCGTTTTGGGCGGGCGCGCCCAGGCGGAAGTGACGTTGATCGACGACGACAACGCCGGCCTGGTGGGCAAATGGGGTTTGCCCGCCGAGTGGAACTTGTCCGAAATCCAGAATGATCGCATCGACACCGAGGTGGTCGCCGTTCACGCCACGGTCTTGCCCACAGGCAACGTGATGGTTTGGAACAGCGATACTGGCGACATGACGTCCGGCACATTCGAGGATCCGCGGCGCTGGGTTCCCGGAACCGCAACGACAACCACGCTGGCAACACCGCCGCTCAATCTTTCCGATGCGGGCCATGCGGTTCTGGCAGACGGGCGGCTGCTCGTTGCCGGTGGCCGTGAACTTGCCACGGGAAACTCGGCGGGCGCGACAATCTATGACCCTGTAAACAATCATTGGATCCGCTTGCCCGATGCCAATGGCGGCCGGTCGTTCTCCACCGGCACCGCGCTTCCCAATGGTGACCTGCTGGTCGTCGCAGGCGGGACCACTCCCCATGACTCCCCTGCCCTGCCGCAAGTGTGGGAAGCAGGGGCGAACCGCTGGCGCGACCTGACGGCCGCAGAGATGTCGCTGCATTTATATCCGTTTATGTTTGTGGGGCCCGATGGGCGAATCTTCAACGCGGGACCCAATCAGGACACGGCGTATCTCGATCCCGCCGGTCAAGGTAGCTGGACCCCTGTGGCCGACAGCCTGTTCGGGATGCGCGATGATGGCTCGGCTGCCATCCTGGACGGCGGGGAAGTGATCCTGGTCGGTGGAGCGCTCAGCGGCCATGACTTTCCAACCAGCACCGCCGAAACAATTGACCTCAACGCCGGCGACCCGCAGTGGCAGACGACCGGCGCGATGGCCTTTCCGCGCAAGTACCATGACGTGACGATCCTGGCCGACGGCTCGTTGCTGGTGACCGGTGGCAGTTCAGCGCCAGGGTTCAACGATGCCCGCGCGGCAGTGCGGGCCGCCGAGCTCTATGACCCCGCAACGCGACAATGGACGACGCTCGCCGCCGCCTCAACCGACCGCGCCTACCATTCGACCGCGGTCCTGCTTCCTGATGGTCGTGTTTTCGTCGCGGGCGGCGGCCAACCCTCAGCCACGGTTGACGGCGCTGCAGCGGACAACCTGGACGGCGAAGTCTTCTCGCCACCCTATCTCTTCGATGCCAGCGGAAATCCCGCCAACCGCCCGGAAATCAGCTTGGCTCCCGAGACCGTGCACTACGGCGAAAAATTCATCGTGCGTACTCCTGACGGCGCTCAGGCAACCCAAGTCAATTGGGTCCGCCTCTCCTCCGCAACGCATGCCTTCAACCAGAACCAGCGATTTAACCAACTGGGCTTCGAGCGGGTCGCCGGTGGATTGGCGGTTGCGGCGCCGAGCGACCCCAACCTGGCCCCGCCCGGCCATTACATGCTTTTCGTGGTCGACGACCAGGGCGTTCCCTCGGAATCAGCGATCGTCCAGATCACGGACGCGCCGAGCCTCCCGAGCCTGCCAATTCCCAGCAGCGAGACCGGCTATACGCTGGACATCCTTCCGGTTTCCGGTGCTGCCGACAACACGACCGGCGTCGCGGCGGCTGGGGCCTTTTATGCGGCCACAGATTCATTTGAAGAGACGTTTGAGATTCGCAATCTGGCCGAACCGTTCGCCGTTGCCGCCAGCACGACGTTGCAGGACCTCCGCGATACGTTTTCTGTCCCCGGCTCGACATCCGGCGGACCCGACGGAATGACCAGTGTCACCGCCTACGAGAATTCATGGTATGTGATTGCCACATCCGAGGGTGCCGACGCGATCTTCAAAGTCTCGGCCGACGGATCGACGACGGAATTGTTTTCCACGCTTGAGATCCATGATCGAGGCGATCAACCGTTCAACCGGTCTGAGCTCGAATTCTACACCAGCGACCGGGCGTTCCTGGCGCGCACGGCGGGACTGGTCGAGCTCGATGCAGACGGGCAGTTGGTGCGGACGTTGGACACCGGAAACTATGACGGCGTCGCCGTGGTCGGCGACGCGTTGTTTGCGGTCCAGCGCGATGGCCTGCTGGTCGCCGATTTCGACTTGACCGACATGGATCACTCGGTGGTGGCCCTGACGGACCTGGGCGCAACCGTCGCGGACCTGACGTTCGGAGAATTCGGCACGCTGGGCGAGGCGTTGTTTGTGGTCACGACCAGCGGCGAGGTCCGCTATTGGCGGCCAGAAGAACTGCGCTCCGACATCCCGTTTCCCGCCCCTCATCCGTTGCTTGAGGTGCCCAACTTCCTTGGCAAAATCAACTTTCATAACGGCGAACTGTTTGCCAGCCTGAGCGAAGACGTCGCGAGAATTCGCGAGAATGTCAACTTTGAATTCGAGGTTGTCGAATCGGTCTTGACGGTGACGGAAGGGCGTGCGCCGACGCATTCCATGCGACTGCATCTTACCGGTCCGCCCATCCGCCCGATCGAGGTCACAATCGCGCGAGTTTCCGGAGACACCGACATCACGGTGGACGATGCAACGTATGTGTTCGACACCAAGAACTGGCGCGCCGACGCCTACCTCAGACTCAGCGCCGCCGAAGACGCAGACATGCAGGACGGCACGGCCATCATTCGCGTCACGGCGCCCGGGATGACACCGCTCGACGTCACCGTCAACGAGTTGGACAACGACGGTTTGGCAGGAATCGAACTGGATCGCGCCAGCTTGACGGTCCGCGAAGGGCGCACCGCGGCGTTTCGCGCGCGGTTGACCGCCGCCCCCGATGCTCCGGTCACGGTAACCACATCGAAGAGTGGTGGCGACGGGGACCTTTTTGTGGAAGCGCACGCGGCGATCTTTTTTGATGCGACCAACTGGGACCGCTGGCAATGGGTCAGCCTGGGGGCGGCGGCCGATGCCGACGCGGACGATGGCGCAGCGACGTTCACCGTGTCCGCGAACAATCTGACGCAGACCATTACGGCCACCGAAGTCGATGCGGGCGTCGCGGAGGCGGAGGTCACCTACACGGTGCTCGTCGACGATTTCGTCACCCTGCCACTGCAGGGCGAATTCGAAGAATTCTCGCTCTTCAACCGGGTCCGCGGGGATCGAGGCAAGATCGATCCCCCTGGGACCGGCGCTGTGACTCTGGGCCGGGGATTCGCGGAAGCCCAATCGCTGACAACCGCTGGGTTTGCCGGCATGTTCAATAGTGTCAATCATGCCCTCCGTGAAGGTCAACCGCTCGACTTCGGTGCCATGTTGCCGGCCCGCATCGAGCCTGAATTTCAGTATCGTGCGACGGCGCTGCGGTTCGACATTGAAGACGGCCAGGGGCGATTTGATGTGGAGCTGGTGGACCCGGAAGCCACCAAGGTCTTTACGCATTCGGAATCGCTGACGGGTGGTCCCGTCTCTTTGCGAATCCCGCTGGACAGTCCGCCGGCCGCCGTGCAGGGCTTGAATTGGTTGATTGTGGGAGATGCAGGTTCGTTTGTCCGCATCAAACGCATCGAGCTTGAAGTCGCAGGCCCCACGCTCGGATACCTGGAGGGATTCCTGTGGCCGTACGCCGCATTGCTGAGCAACTACAGCGAAACGACGGGCCTGACTCGTGACCGAGCCGCATTCCCTGAAGGCGACTTCGATGGCACCAACACCTCCGGCGGACAGGCTGCGGCCGCCGCGTTGGCCGCTCGACTGGGCATCATCTCGGAAGATGCGGCACGGGAGGTCGTTTCGGGAACCGCGCAGGCCTTGCTGGAATTACAGGCCAATGACAGCGTCCACGGAGTCCTCCCTCACTTTGTCCGCACGAACTTCATTATTGATAACGGTTCGCCCGACTTCGCTGTGCTGGCGGGCGAATGGATCTCGGCCAACGCAATTGATGGCTTCCACGGCCCCGATCATCTGCAGATCGACGCCGGGACGGGTGCAAATGCCGTGCAGTGGACACCGCAGATTTCACGACCCGGAATGTACGAAGTCTTCACGCGGTGGGTCGAGGCTCCGCAGCACGCAACGAATGCCCGCTACACGATCACGCATGCCGGCGGCACGACCGAACGGACCGTAAATCAGACACAGGACGGTGCCCGCTGGGTAAGCCTGGGGAGCTATCAATTCAACGCCGGCGAAGGCGCGGTGACGCTGACCGATAACGCCGATGGCACGGTAATCGCCGACGCGATTCGCTTGGAAGGGCCAGCTCACATCGTACCCAACACGGAGTATTCAACGGTCGATTCGATCATCGGGCTGCTCGGCACGTTGCTCGCCTCCGAAGCACTCGGGCTCCCGACGGCCGGACTCGAGCAGGCGGTCCGCAACATCGATTGGGTGGCCGCGACGTTGCCGGACGGGACCGTTACCCACGGCTTTCGCGACGACGGAGAACGCCTCCCCAACGGCTGGGACTTTTTCGGCGGAGAATCCGTACTCGTAGCCCTGGCGCATGTCGCGGCAACCGGCCGCCTGCCTGCGATTCCGGAAATCGACCTGAACAACTTGCAGTCGTTTAACGGCTCGGGCTTTATCGATGAATTGCTGTGGGTATTCGTTGATCCAATTGGGATCGACGCCTACGGCGTCGATTGGGCGTCCTTCCGGCCGCTGGCCGCAGCCAATCAGGTTGCATTCTACGACGCGGCACCGTTTCCATTGTTTGGTGCCTCGGCCGCCGAACCACCGATTCCGTCTCAATTCCCGGTTCGACCAGGCGATGCGGTGGCAATTCCATACGTGCCGTTTGGCGTTGGTGGCGTCATACCGGCGAACGATGGCTCCGAGCTGTTTGCGGGGCAAGTGGCGGCGCCGCATTACGCGGGCATGATCTGGAGCTTAGAGACGGACGCCGCCGAGCGGATGTGGGACTCGATGCAGGACCAGGGAATCCTAAGCCCGCTGAATCTGGTGGAAAGCGTCGTTGCGCAACAGTGGGGAAGCGGCCTTGAAACGCATTGGCATGCCTTCAAGGGTAGCTGGAACCTGGCATTGCAGTCGCTGGGTGCCGGCAGCCATTTCCTGCGGGACTCGAATCCGCTGTACGAGGCCGTGCAAACAAACTCATTCCTGGCTTCCGCGATGCAACTGCTCGGCCCGAACGAACCGGCGTCGGTAAGCGGCCTCAAATTCAACGACCTCAATGGCAATGGAGTCCAGGACGACGACGAATTCGGGATCGATGGTGTGACCATCGAGCTTGTGCATTTGCCATCAGCTGCGGTCATTGCCAGCCAAGTCACCGCCAGCATCGATCTCAACGGTGATGGATTCATCGATCCGCTGACCGAGCAAGGTCGCTACGAGTACCAGAATGTCCCGGCAGGGGAATTCGAAGTGCGCGAAGTGATCCAACCGGGATGGGAAGCGACGACACCCAACCCCGTTTCACTGGTGATGACCCAGCAATTCCCGATTTCAAATTCGTCGGTTCGCCCCACATTCCTCGACCTGGATGCCGATGGCGACATGGACTTCGTGGTACCGGATGTCGTTAGCGAGGCCATCGGCGTCTTTCGCAATCGGGGCGACGGGTCGTTCGAGCGGGCGACCGACCTGAAGTTGAACGACGCGGTCGCTGCGCCGGCAAGCACCGACGGAGAAGTGCCGGAGTTGGTTGTATCCGCCGACTTCAACGGAGATCAACTGCCTGACCTGGCCGTGCTCAACGGGGATCTGCAGATCTTGCTGAACCAGGGCGGTGGCGAATTCACCGC
>JAUIHJ010000108.1 GCA_030432015.1 bacterium | reverse complement strand
CTGGATCGGATCCAGTGATGACGCACCGCCGGAGCTGCAGGGAGCATTAGCGAAGCTCGAGTCTTACTTGACCCGCCAGGAAGACTTTCGCGATGTGTCGCGTGGTAAGCCCATTCCGCATGCCTTGCCGGACGACGCCAAACAGGCAGCCGGCTTGACGCGTGACACCTGGTCGTTGGATGTGGTTTCCGATCCGGAACACCCCGCCGACCTCAAGAACCCGCTGGATTCGAAACAGGGGACCGCGTTTGATTTTGCGGCGCTGATGCGCTTGGCCAAGGATCGTGCGGTCAGTTTCGCGAAGGTCATGACGTGTAATAATATCGGATGTCCCTTGGGAATGGGGATCTGGGAAGGTGTCCCGCTGCGTGACGTCGTTTGGTTGACGCAGCCGCGACGCAATGTCCGAAGGGTGTTTTATAAAGGCTTTCATAACGACCAGCCTGCTCAGGAGTTCCGCAGTTCGTTACCGATCGGTCGCGTCTTGGAGGATCCCTTCGGGCTGCCGCCGGTAATTCTGTGTTACAAGCTCAATGGCCAGTGGCTCAGCAGCGAGCGGGGTGGACCGGTGCGGATGGTGGTCCCCGAATCGTACGGCTTCAAGTCGGTCAAATGGTTGACCCGAATCACGCTGACCAACCTCTGGCATGCCAATGATACCTATGCCAATGGAAACAACGACATCGATAGCTGGCTCAAGACGTTTGCCGCGACGTTATCGATTCCCGCCACCGTTAAGCCGGGCGTGCCGGTTCCCGTGACCGGCTATGCGCAGGTCGGAATTTCTGGGTTGCAACGCGTGCAGGTGTGGGTCCAGCCAGAGGATGAGGACTGGCCAGCGGACGATCGCTATTTTGAGAACGCACCTTGGCAAGATGCTGAAATTCTCGGACCGCCGGACGTCTGGGGTGGAACGCCTGACGGGAAGCTGCCGGGCCGGCCGCTTGGTTTTGACGCCAACGGGACACCTCAGCATTGGCCGATGCGACTGGCCAAAGCGCATTGGGCGGTGCTCTTGCCGGGGCTGCCAGAGGGAGAGTACACGTTCCGCTGCCGCACCATCGATGGCAACGGCCAAGCGCAGCCCCTGCCCCGTCCGTTTGACAAGTCCGGCCGTAATTCGATCGAACAGGTTTCTCTGGTAGTGGAAGCGTAGGCAGGTTATCGTATAGCGAAGGCAGAAAATCCTCTGGTTGCGAACCACTTGGGCAAACTTGCAACATTGGCGCTTGGTGATTGTCTTGGTTCAGTGACCGGCGCGGGGCGACGGCTTTCCGTAAGCATCCGATTGGTTCCAATCGTGTGACGGAAAGCAAGGGGAGGGGCAATGAACGACTTCATCGAAATCGACCTGCGGATTAGCGGACCGGCCGAATTGCAGAACCGGAGCCAGAAGATCCGCGTGGGGGACACCGTACGCGTCGGCCGGGCGCCGTCCAATGGAATTGAGATTCCCTGGGACCGACGCATTTCGCGCGAACAGGCCGATCTGTACTTCGACGGCGACCAATTGCACATCACCTGTCTCGTGGGGGCACGCAATCCCGTTCTGTGCGGAAAGCGAGCCTACCGCGAGGTGTCATTGAACGTTGGGCAGGAATTCCGGATCGGCGAGACGCGATTCACGCTCCGCGAATCCGAAGCGTCGATGCGTGATTCATTGAATCAGCAATTTGGTGAAGAGATTCCTGCGGATGTCGTGGAAAACGCTTATTCGTCGCATGAATTGCTGGGAGTCGAGCTGAACACCTCCCAGCGCCAGATGGAGATCCTGGCGACACTGCCCGGATTGATCGCGGCGGCCCAAGACGATGGCGAACTGGTGCGCTGCGTCCTGCCGCGGTTGCTTGACGGGATTCGGGACGCGGACGGTGTTGTGATTGCCCAGTTTGATGACGCTTGGCTGGAAGAGTCGGCTGGACCGGACGTCTTAACGCGACCGAAGATGATTGAGGTGCTGACCCGCTCCGGGTTCGGTGGCCAGTTTCGGCCCAGTCGACGCCTGATCTTGAAAGCACTGCGCGAACAGCAGAGCCATGTGCACGTCTGGAGCGAAGGCGAAGGAGGACGCCGGTTTACCGTTAGCGATGGTCTTGAGTGGGCGTTCTGCGTTCCGCTGCGGAATGAATTCTCGCGAGGCTGGTGCATCTTTGTGGCGGGACGCTTGACGCAAGTCGTCCATGCGGAGGAGGTGATCCAAAGCGATCTGCGGTTCGCGGAAGTTCTCGCCAAATTCATTGTGGCGTCGCGTCAATTACGTTCCACGTCCGCACAGGTGGCCCGCCTGAATACAACATTTTCACCCCGTGTCGCGACTGCGGTTGCGAGCCACGAAGGTCGTCAGCTTCTCAAGCCTGCGGAACGCGATATGACGACGCTCGTCTGTGGCGTTCAAGGAATAAGTTCAAGCAATGTCGGCGCTGCTCGCGGTCTGTCCGCTTCATTGGAGGCGATTCGCGAGACGCTGAAGATCGTGGTGAGCGGAATCCTGGACCGTGATGGAGCGATCGTGGAGGTGCGCTCCGATGGTGCAACCGCCCTCTGGGGTTGGCCTCTCCCGTCACCTGACGGCCCCATTGCAGCCTGCCAGGCTGCGCTGGATATTGCCCGAAGCTTTATGGATGAAAGTCTCCACGAAGGGGGGGCGCTGGACGGGATCGATCTGGGGATCGGTATCGCCCATGGCACCACGATCGCTGGTCCCATCGGCCCCCCGATACAAGCGAATATCGGAACCTACGGCCCCGCGGTCAGTCACGGCACGCTGTTGGCCGCCAGCGCGAAGCAGTTTGGGGTGACGATTTGTCTGGACGAGCCCACTGCGGGTTGGGTTCAGCTGCGTTTGAACAAACGCGAGGGTCGCGTTCGGCGCTTGGCGCGAGTTCGCAGCGGGCGTGATGGCGCAGCCATGGATGTTTTTGGACTGCTCCCGCCGCTTACAGAAACCCCCACGGTGACCGAAGAGATGATCATTCGGTTCGATGCCGCGATCGACGCATTGATCGATGGACATTGGCAGGAGGCGCGATCGATGTTGGATCGCATGCCGGATTCCGACAAGCCGACACAGTTTCTCTTGGACAAAATGGCGGAAAGTTCCAACCTGCCGCCAGTTAACTGGGACGGCGTCTTTTCTCTCTGCTAACGTCGTCGTGTCCCGCGTTGTTAATAGCCGACCGAAACGCCGAAGATGGCCGAGTGGGCTTCGATTTCATGGCTTAAGGTTGCCCCCGGTCCGAAGCCGGCCGGCAGCGGTCCGGTCAGGCTGTTGGGGACGAGGAAGACGTAGGACATGGAGATGTCGACGTTGTCGGACAGGTGATAGGAAGCACCCACGGTGACGTTCTGTTCCTGGATCAGCGGCGTGGCAATATTCGTCAGGGCATCGCTGGCGGAAAGAGGATTCTGGTTAAAGTTGTAACCGAAACGCAGATCCCAGCATTCATTGACTGTGTATTGCGCGCCGATGGCGGCAGCGAAGACATTGCTCCAGCCGAGTTCGCTGAAGCCGTCGGTATTGTCGTAGTCAAAGTAGCGGACGTCGACCGCGAACAGCCAGTTCTCTTTGCCTCGGTATGCCGCCCCCAACGAGAGGACCATGGGCAAGTCGAACTTCCCCTTGGTGACGCCTGTGGGTGTAAAAAAGCGGAAGTCCTCGAACCACTGTGGGCTCTTGATCGTAAACCCAAGACTCAGGTCGCAGGTTGGCATGTAGTAGATGCCGGCCTGCACGCCGCCTCCCCAGTGCAGTCGGTTGCCCGTGCCCGGCGTGGGGGTCGGGGTAATGACGGACGGACCCAGCGGGTCAAGCATGATGCGGGCCGCCGTGATGGTGGGAGCGATGCCAATGGCCAGCCGGTCGCTCAGCGCGTACGAGATCGTTGGTGCGATCTGCAGCAGTTCGGCATCGGCGAAGAGCGGTCCCACACCCGGGATGGTTGTGCCGTTAAGCAGTGGGTTGTTCGGATCGTTCGGCATGTTGTTGCGAAACCCGCCGATTCCATACATTCCAAACCCGACGGTCCATTGTGTTCCGTCGACGTGGTGCACCCAACCAACCGAAGGGATCACCGCCACTCCCCCTTCGCCGCTCGTCTTGGCATCGACACCGCCAATGGATGACGAGAGGTCGGTATCGGCAAGCAATAGTTCTGCGCCAAATGCGATTTCCGACGATGGTAACGCGCTGATCGAAGCGGGGTTCCAATGGAGCGCGCCAATGGAATCGAGTGGCGCAGCCGTACCGGCTCCAGCCATCGAACGGTTCACCGGCCCAACTCCCGTAACAAGAATCCCCTGAGCATCAACGGTGCCTGCCAACGAGACAATCCCCACGATGATCAAACTCGATCTAATCCAGCCGCTGTGTTGTCGCGTGCTCATTTGAATTCTCGTGGGAGGCCATAGTGGATCCGCGGAGCCGTGAAGGTGTTTCTCCGACCAAAAGGTCTTCTCGGTATCGTCGCCAGCGCGGCGCGTGCCTGACGGATTTCGACAAGTGACTGGCTGTATTGACTTGACCAGTCGGTCGCCCTGCTTCGGTTCTGACGAGCAGCGAAGGGGCAACGCCGCGCCTTACAACGCGCGCCTGGCCTTTTTCTCGGCCTGATAGGCCGACCACCAGGTCTGCAGATCCGCCTTACAATGGTCGTAACCGATCTGGTTTGCTTCCGCGACTCCCGAAAAATCACTGATCGTAATGTGGTCGACCGGTGGCTGGATGTAACGATCTGCAATCTTCTGTTCGATCAGTTTTTGACGCCCGTAGACGCTGCCTAGTTCGCCGGCACGATGCAGAATGGCGACGATGTTTGGCATGGCGATCTTCGCGATGAACGGATTCAGCATCCGCCAGAGCAGCCACCAGCCGGAAGGGCTGTGAACGTCGGGGATCTGGGCCTTCAGATCGTGCGGGGGGACGACATCCACGGCGATGACCGTTGCATCGTCAAGTCGCTCACGCATCACATCCATCGGCAGATTATCCAGCAGGCAACCATCGAAGAGCAGATTTTCGTTGTGTACGACCGGAGACGACAGCCCTGGCAATGAGCCGCTGGCGCGCACCGACCACCACAGGGGACCTGTTTCATGGACGACGATCTGTGCCTCGGTGAGGTTGCTGGAGACGCAAAAATACGGCGTCCACAGATCTTCGATTTGCGTGTCGGCGCCAAACCAGCCTCGCAGCCGCTGATCAAACCGATACCCGCGTGAAATCGAGACGATCGGCGGAGTGATATCAAACAGGGCGCCGCTCAACTGCGATTCAACCCGTCCTATGGTCTCGTCAAATTGGTCCGGGTCGCACGCGTAGGCGGCCGACACGAGGCTTCCCATGCTGACACCGCCGATCATATCAATTGGAATTCCCAACTCGCGCATAGCGCGAATGCAGCCCACATGGGCGAATCCTCGCGCCCCACCGCCGCTCAACACCAAGCCAACCTCGCAATCGGAAACATAGCGCGCTAACCGCTGAAAGTCACTCTCCTTGTGGCGGCGGATATGAAAGTGTCGGCCGCGCCGCCCCCGCGACAGCAACTCTCTGGCGAGTCCCAACTGCTGAAGCCAACGGATGGTGCCACGGGGCCGGTCAATGTCGCCATGAAGCAGGACCAACGCCTGGCGTCGCTCGGTGTGCCTCGCTTCCTGCTCCTGAACCTCGCGGACGACTTCCGTGGTGGCGGGCTCCGAGGCGGCATCGGCCACAAACATAATCTCGTCGGCATTGCGAATGCACCGTCGCGTCCAGTTGGTGACTGTGGTATCTGCCTGCAGCAAGATCACGGCATATTTCTTTTCTTGCTCGCTGAGCCAGGAACGAAGGCGGAGGTCGTTGGGCCGTCGTTCATCGGCTTGCGAGATCCCGGGCAAGCCTAGGCGACGATCCACTTCCTCGCTGGTCAGCAGCAGGCTCGCTTCCGTTTCGCTCTCCGGTCCGTAGTTCACTTCATACAACGCCTGGTGCAGTCGTCTCACGAAGTCGCTCAGGGCCACACCATCCGTAGCGGGGGCGATGAGTATGTTGGAACTGAGATTCTTGACACGGGTGAGCCGGCTGGCCCGTTGAAAACGGGTAACCAGCAATCGCGTCATCCGCCGCATCAACTCGGGATAGCGCCGCGTCAGTTCTTCGAATTCGTCACGCGAGAATTCCAGCAGTTCCGAGTCGCGGGAGGCGATAATTGTGGCGGAACGTGGCTCGCCGGTCAGGACTCCCATCTCGCCGACGGACTCGCCTTGGGACATCTCGGTGGCGACCCGCGTCTTCCCGTTGGTCCCTTTAATCAGCACGTGCATGCGGCCACTGATGATAATGTAGAAACTTTCAGACGGTTCGCCCTGGTAGCAGAGCAGGTCGCCCCGTCGCAGGCTCCGCCAGGTCATCTTGGTTTCCAAGTCACGCAACATTTCGTCCGTCAGTTCGCCGAACATGTTCGGTAATACATCGACCATCTGGTCGCGATAAAGGCGGGGCAGGATCGTCTGGGCGAGCGCATCGACGACGTTCTGGTCCTGGGCCAAGAAAGTATCGAAAGCCTTCTTGGGGAAGCGGATGAGTCCGCAGGGTTCGAGCGCGGTCACGGTGGCGCTGCGGATACCACCTGTCAGGATTTGCATTTCGCCGATCGTTGCGCCGGGGCCGATCTCTGCCAGGACCAGCCGGTCGTTGTCCGGATTTCCATCCTGGTCCTGCTGCAGTTTGGAAACCTGCAACAAGCCGCTGGCGACGAAATAGAAGGCGTCGACGGAATCACCTTCTCGAAACAGCTCCTCGCCCTGAGGAAGCGCGATCCAGCTCAATTCGTGTTCCAACTCGTCCAGGTACGATCGATCGATCGTGCGCAAGAGTGGATCACTCGCAATCATCTGGACCAATTCTTGAGGAGACGGCGCGTTTCGAGGCGATGACATGCGATCGGACTTGGGGTCAGAAAAATGAGCCGTGGAAAGAAAAGCCGGTGGTTGCTGCCCGAGGGGAAGACTATCATTCATTCATACATCAAACGTCTGGCGATTGGAATGGACGACGTTGGTATCACCAGCGTTCGCTGGTTCGCTCGTTCCCGCCTTATCCAAGGGACGACGGGTTGGATGCCGAGTTGCCGGCGCCGGCCGCTCCGGTTCGAAGGCGCTGGGGTCGAATGACAATCACTGCCGGATTGGGAATGGGACTGCGGGCTTGAGAATGGCGAGTGAGACAATCTCAACCGAGGCCTGGGTGTTGCCGTCCACGGCGCGGCGGCCCCAACAGGCTGAGCTTATCCGCGAGACGTATACGTTTCCCGATATCAACGCGACGGAAGTCCTGGTACGCCCGCTGTACGGATGCCTGGAGGGGAACATGCTGCATGCGCTGCAGCGCGACCCGATCGACATCTGCCACGAGCGGCAGGAAGACGCAGTGGTTGTTGGTAACGCCGGAGTTGTGGTCGTCCAACGGGTCGGTTCGGCGGTCACCAGCGTGCGTGAAGGGGATACCTGCATTGTCTTCGGCAATGGCATCTGGGATGAACAAGGATACCCGATCAAGATCATGGGCTACGATGCGCCCGGCACGATGGGGGTGCTGGCAAAATCCATGAAATTACACGAGCGGCAGTTGATTGGAATTCCCGCAGGGACGTCGTATTCACTGCAACAGTGGGCGGGCTTCTCACTGCGCTATGTCTCGGCATGGGCAAATTGGCGCGTTGCCTATGAATGTTGGCAGTCGCAGATGCGCGGAGTTCCCCCGGCCGAGACCATCGTCTGCGGCTGGGGTGGCGGCGTGAGTTTCGCGCAACTCGCTCTGGCGAAACGGCACGGCTGCCAGGTGATGATGGTCTGCTCGCATCCGGAGCGGCTGGAACTGTTGCGGCAGGAGGGAATCGACGCGATCGATCGCACCAATTGCAACGACGACGACTTCGAGGAGACCATGCTGGCAGAAATCGCGGCGCGGACAGATCACAAGGGCGTATCGATCTTCATCGACAACCTTGGTACTCCCGTGCACCGGATCACCTTGAAGTCATTGGCCCGACAGGGCGTGATGACGACCTGCGGCTGGAAACTCGGCATGCGGAGCCATGTTGCGCGGGCAATCGAATGCTTGAACCGCCACCTGCATGTGCATACTCATTTTGCCCGCTATCAAGAGGCGCTCGATGCCGTGCGGTTTGCCGAGGAACAAGCCTGGATGCCGCCGCACCCGGAACGCGTCTGGAACTGGGCTGAGATTCCTGCCATGTTTCGAGACTACGCGGCCGGGAAGATCTCATCCTACTTTCCGATCTTTGCCATCAATCCACCTCCGCCGTCCGAGGTCCGCGAATGAATGAGCAACGCAACGACGTTCGCATCCGCGAAATTGGTCTCTATCTGCCCAATACCCGGGTGTCGAACTACGAGAAGGCCGCGCAGGTCGGTTTTGCAACCGAGTTTCTGGAGGACAAGCTTGGTGTGGTCGCACGTTCGGTGATGGAACCCGATGAAACAACCAGTGATTTGGCGGTTCGCGCCTTTGACGCGCTCGAGGAACGCCATGGCCTGCCCCGCGACGCAATACAACTATTGGTCGTTGTCACGCAACACCCGGACTTCAAAGTTCCTCACACCGCAGCCCTGGTGCATAATCGGCTCGAGCTCGCCAAGAACTGCATGACGTTCGATGTGTCGCAGGGGTGCGCCGGTTATACGCATGGTGTCACGATTGTAACCGGCGTGATGGATGCCGCGGCTTTAGATCACGCGGTCCTCATCACCAGCGACCCGTACTCCGATAAGGTCGCGGACGACGACAGGGATGTGTCGCTGCTATTTGGGGATGCTGCCACGGCAACCTATTTTTCACGTACAGGCCCCGGGTATCGGCTTGTTGACTCCAATTTTGGCACGCTGCCGGACAGTTATCGCTGCCTGCTGTTCCGCGATCGGCTCGAGATGGACGGCGCCGCGGTATTCAAGCACGCGGTGCAGGAAGCGCCACCCAGTTTGAAGGAATTGCTGGCAAGGAACCAGTTGAGCGTTGACGAGATTGGGCTCTTCCTGCTTCACCAGGGCTCGAAGTACCTGGTGGAATACGTCAGTAAGAAGGTCGGGGCGCCCCCGGAAAAGGCTCCATTCGAGGCCAGAAACTATGGCAACACCGTATCTTCGTCGATCCCGCTTATGTTACAAAAGCACGTCGAGGCGAATACCTTGGAACGCATCGTACTGAGCGGCTTTGGCGTCGGTTTCAGTTGGGGCAACAACTTACTGCAGCGCGTGAAGGTACCCACATGATTACCGTCGAACAGATTGTCAGCATCATGCAAGAGGCCGGCATCGCCAGAGGCAAGGCAGACACGCTGGCTGCCGATGCATCCCTGGAAGACCAGGGGTTGGACTCATTCGACCGGATGTCGTTGCTCACCGAGTTGGAAGAGCACTTCGACGTCGCGTTGCCGAATGAGGTGGCCAACCAGCTGAAGACGTTAAACGATATCGTCGAGCATCTGAATTCGAGCCGTTAGGCGGACCGCGCCACGTTGTTCCGAGATCACCTTTTAACAGGGTGGGCCCATGCCGGTGGTCCGGCAGACGGTCGGAATCGGTTGTACGGCAACGCATTCCAATCACCCCATGGCGCTTGTCCCAGCAGGCACCGCTCCAACCCAGGGACATTAACCTTATGCCAGCGATTCCCTTTGCCGGTTCGTGGAAGCTGATCAGCTCTGAAATGCGCACCTCCAGCGGCGACGTTCATTTTCCGCTCGGCGCCGACTGCGTGGGGAGATTGATGGTCGATGACGAGGGGAACTTTTCCGTGCAGCTCATGCAGCCCGGTCGGCCTGAATTCTCCAGCGGCGACATTCTCCGCGGCACAGAAGAAGAAATTCGGGCCGCTTATCAGGGTTACGTTGGGTTTTGGGCGAATATTGACGTCGATCCCAAAGAACGCACGATCTCCTACCAGGTGGAAGGCAGTTTGTTTCCGAATTGGATCGGACAAGACAATCTGCGATATTACGAGCTCGAAGGTGATCGCCTGATCCTCAAGACGCCTGCCTTTTTGATGGCAGAGCAGCAAGTGACCGGTGTCCTGACCTGGCAGCGGATTAGTGCGTCGCGTCCTGATGCGGCGGAGGCGTGAACGGCGCGATGGTATCGGCCAACTCCCCTACAAATTCGCGGGCGTGTGCGAGTCCTGCGTCGCCGACGCCGAATGGACGGATTCTGACGCCGCAGCAGCGGTCTCGGTCGGTGTCGTATTGCATGTAGCTGATGAACGACAGCATTGACTGAATCTCGCCACCTGCAAAACAGAAGGCGGTCCCCGCGACAAACGTACCGCCTTGTCGACAGGCCAATTTCTTGACCTGCCTGAGGTTGTTCCACCACGCCTTGCGACAAACGGCGAACACCGCAAAACGTTTGCCGTGAAGCAATTGGCCGGCCGCCGGAGACCTGAGAAAGGAAACAACCGGCATCGCGGGATTCAACCACCAAGTCGGCGAGCCCAGGCAGATGAGGTCGTAGTCGCGGGCAAGCACGTCTCCACTGACCCGAACGTCGCCTGTTTTTCCCCGCAGTTGTGGCCAAAGCCAACGCAGCAATTTGCGTCCTACCGGGCGAAATGGGAATTCAATCCGATAGCGTGGGTCAATGAACTCGATCTGGCAAACGTCGGCATCCCAGTCGCGTTGTTGAAACGCCTCTTGCATCACCGTGGCGACGCGTTGCGTCTGGTTGCTGAACGAGTAATACAAGATCAACACGCGTGGCTTCATGGCAACTCGCCTTTTTCGTGTGTACTGCAACGGTGTTTGTCGAGCGCCGCGGCGCGTTGCAGGCAGTCTCGTAATTCGTCGACGACGACACTCGCTCCGCTGCCACGCAACAGCCCGTAGTGGGTCCCCGGGATCCAATGGACTTCGGTCCCGTCGGCCGCGACGCGCCTCCAAAACCAACCCATTGGCCTCATGCTAACCAGCGAGCTTTGGGAAAGCGTCGAGCGAAAGTGGGTGATCCGGCCGGGATACGGCGCGATGTGATGCTCGCGAATCACCGCCGAATGCGTGCGGAGTCCTTCGTCGAGAACCGTGTGGAACAGCCGTCGCGCCCAGCGTGAATTCAGACGCCGCACCAGCCGAATCAGTCGCGTCGTCGAAAAGAGATGATAGTTGAAGACGTAGAACCAATCGAGCCAGAACGGGACGTGCGAAGGTGGATCGAAGATCGCCAACAGGTCAACGTCGTTGCCCTGGCGTTTCAATTCGCGAGCCAACTCGACAACAATGATGCCGCCGGCGGAGTAACCACTGAGGAGGAACGGTCCCTCTTGCTGGACCTTCTTGATTTCGTCAATATAAGCGGACACAAGTCGGTGCACCGACATCTGTCGAAATGTCTTCATGCGGCTCGCACTCGCCGGCTGTAGCCCATAGACGGGTTGGTTGGTTCCTACGGCATGCGCGATGTCTTGAAACGCGAAGAGATCGCCATATCCCGCGGGGACAAAGAACAGTGGGGTTTTGGTCCCCTTCGGCTGCAACGGGACGAGGTGGGCCCGTGGCGTCGCCACTTCCAGGCCGGCAGCGACCACATCCGACGCGGCCAGCAACGCGTCGTGCCGGGACTGCTCGTCGCGCACGTATTCTGTAATCTCGTTGACTGAACGGCGCATTTGCAACGTATTCATGCTCAGCTCGCGTTGTAACGCCTGACCGAGTTGCCCGCGAAGTTCGGTTGCCATGAGCGAATCGAGACCCAGTTCCGACAGCGGCTGCGCCGGGTCAATCTGGTCCGGATTCATCCGCATCACGCGGGCAGCATGGGTGAGCACCAGCGACGACAGTTGGGAGCTATCTGCAACGGCCTCGTGCGTCTCGCCGGCGGTCGCGACCGGCTCGGGTGTTGCGTCGGCCGCGCACGATGGTCCATTGTCACCAGACCCATGGAGCGGCGGTGTGGACGCGTGCGGCCCATCCGCGGCAGACCCCGCGGCCTCGACTGACGTGACATCGGCGTTTGTCGGGGGGCCGTTAACCTGCGGCGGATGTGACGACAATGTCTGCCGCACACGATACTGCGCCAGCAGCAGTGTGTTGCTGGAATCATCTCGCAGGTGCGCGTCCTGCAGGGACACCACGTCGCCGAAGCCCGTTTGCGCTAACACCTTGCACCAGCCTTCGCGGCGCATCAGTGGATAGTCGGGACGCAAATCCGTGTCTTCAAAACTCCACCAGCCGTCGATCAGCGTAAAGACCATATCGCCCCAGAATGGCGGATTGGCCCCTTCCAGCAATAACAGCCAGCCGCCCGGTTTGAGCACCTGTTGAACGTGGCCTAACGTATCGCGTAGACAAGGTGTGGCATGCAACACGTTGGCCGCGACGACGAGATCGAAACTGTGGGGCGCGATCCCCTGCTCCGTCGGTGAACGTCGGATATCCAACAAGGCCGTTTGCAAGCCGGCGAATTCGCCGAATCGCTGACGGGCCGCATGCAGGAACAGCGGAGAAAGATCAGTGAACACGTAGTCGTAGCGGTCCGATGGGAGACACGGTAAGAGGTGGGTGGTCAGGCCACCCGTTCCAGCGCCCACCTCCAGGACACGCACCGTACGTTCGGGAGGCAGCATGGCAAGCGCCGCACGGAGGGCGGCACCGGCGAGCTTGTTGTAGCCGGCGAGCAACTTTGCCTCGCTATAAAAGGTGACCGCGGAATCGGTGGCGCCGTCTGGAAACAGGATCGAAAGCGGGTCCGCTCTGCCTTGCCAAATGGCAGCCAGTACGGGGCCAGCGCGACCCAGTAGCTCGCATTCAGGGCCGCCAGAATCATTCAGTATTGCGGCGAGCAATGTCTGGGCGCTCTCATCCGGCGCTGCGCGCGTGACACGATAGCGGTCATCGACACATGACATCCATCCCTGCTCGACAAGGCGTCGCAGAATGCGGGTGACTTTCGCCTGATGTTCGCGCGGTATCCACGCGTTTCGCTCTGCTTCCGCCAATTCCGCCCCGACCCGCCAGTCCAAGCCGAGTTGCTGGAACGCTTCGATCACGAAGCGAACGGCAACTGCATCGAGTTGTGGAGTCAGGCGGCGCGATTCGTCTTCCAGCCCCGCCTGGAGATGAGCAATCTGTGCGGCGACAGCGGGCGGATGCGGGAAAGGAGCGCCGACCGACGCGCCGTTTCGTGACGGCACCGACCGGCCGCGTGACGTCGGAAATGACTGCCGTTGAAATGCGTAGGTTGGCAGCGAAACGCGGTTGCCATGGAAGGGGCGATAGAAACCCTGCCAGTCAATTTCCGCACCTCGAACATACAGCTCCGCCAGGCTAAACAGCATCGTTTCCCAACCGCCACGATCCTTCGCCAGCGATGGTACCCAATGAGGCCGGGGACGGAGCCGTGGGACACAACTCATTCCCATCGCCAGGAGGTTGGGGTTGGGGCCGATCTCGATAAATGTGCGAGCTCCGTGGTCCGCAATCGCTTGCATCCCTGCGGCGAATTGGACCGGCGAGCGAATGTGCCGAACCCAGTACGAGGCCTTGGCAACTTCCTCGCCGGCAACTTCTCCCGAGACGTTTGAGATCATGTCGAGGTGAGGACGCTCATAGGCAAACTTTGCGGCGACCGCTTGGAACGGTTCGAGCACTGGTTCAACCAATACGGAATGCCCGGCATGGGATGTATCGAGCCGTTCGACGTCGATCCCTTCGGACGTCAAGCGTGCAAGCACCTGTTCAATGGCTGCGCGTTTTCCCGAGATCACGATGGTCGCCGGGCCGTTGATGGAAGCAATCGAAAGATCTGCGCCAAATACTTCCATCGCGGAGCGGACGCGTTCTTCGCTGGCCATCACCACCGCCATGGCACCGTGCCCCGGAAGCTGTCCCATCAGCCGCCCGCGATTGGCCACCAAAGCGAGCCCGGTCTCAAGGTCGAACACCCCGGCGACAACCGCCGCCGCGTACTCGCCTACGCTGTGCCCCAGCACCACGTCTGGATGAACACCCCAGGACTTCCAAAGCTCGACGAGCGCAAGCTGGAGACAAAACAGTGCGGGCTGCGTCTGCTCCGTGCTTGCCAATGCTGGTTCAGCCTCTGGCCCGCCGTACAAGAGATTGACCAGGGCAAGATCCGAGCAACAACGCAGGGCCGCGTCGCAACGGTCGATCACAGCGCGAAACACGGGATGCGCTTCGTAGAGGTCTCTTGCCATCCCGGGATATTGTGTCCCCTGCCCTGTAAACAGAAAGCCCGTTTTGGCGCGGCGTGCGGCATCGGTCGGCCGGTCCCCGATGATTGCGGCTGACGCTTCACCAGACGAGAACGCACGCAGTGTTGCGATCAGGTCGTCGCGCGAGACGACCACCGCCGCCAGGCGGTAGGCAAAATGGTCACGGCCGGTGGCCGCGGTCAAGCAGACGTCGTGGAGCGACTGATGCGGGTGCGCCGCCAGGTGGGTTGCATAGCTTGTGGCCAGCGCGACGAGTGCCTCCGGGGATCGGGCCGACAACGTGAGCAGATGCAGCGGCGGTTGCGAAGCCAACCCTCCCTCGGCGATTGGCTGTTCCGCACCGGTGGCGGAGGCCGTTGGCGCCGGAATGAGACTTGGGATGGACGATGCCAGGTGGCCATTTCGG
>JAUIHJ010000107.1 GCA_030432015.1 bacterium | reverse complement strand
CGCAACGATCCCGCCGCGCGCAGGCGCCCGCGCCAAGCCGCTGGGGAGCGTTGCTCCTACTGGGAGGACTGCTCGTATTGGCGGCGATCGCTGGCTTGGCCTTGACGCGATCGCTGGAACGACCCCGCATGTGGGTCCCGTCGCTTGCAATGGCAGGGATCGCGGCCGTGTTGGGCGTCTTCTGGCTCGGATCACAGGTGAACCAGCCAACCGATCTGGCTTACGCCCCCTCCAGCGACGCGATCGCGCCTCCGCAATCCGAGGCGATCGACCAGCCAGCGATGACGGTGGAAGGCGAATCCGCAATGTTTTTCGACGACGCCGGACTCGCTCCACCGAGTGCCCAAGAGTTGGAAGCTGCTCGCAAACTGGATGACATGCGACTCGGCGGCGCCGTTGGACGGTCCGATGTCGCCCCAGCAGAACAGACCGCCTCAAAGGAACAAGCCCACTTTCAGCTGGTTCCGCCGCGACCTGACGGTCGCGCGCCGAGCGGCGGTGGATTTGGAGGCGGCGTGCCGGAAGCTGCCAGTGACTCAAGACAGCCGGCCGGTAGAGGCGGTGCCGATGCACCTTCCGTGCAACGAATGCAGCGGCCCGACACGGCGAAGGGGCCAAAACGTGAGTCCTTCAAACAGTTTCAAGCACCGCAACGTACCTTAACCCAGCCGGCGAACTCGACGAACACGCCTCCGGATTCCATGCGGATAAAGGATGCGGCAGCGCCGAAGCAGGCAGCGCCGAAGCAGGCAGCGCCGAAGCAGGCAGCTCGAAACGAAGCGGCGGCCCCTCGAGCGGCGCCCGCCGCAACGATTTCAGCGCCGCGGCCGAGCGACCCAGCGCCGGCATCCGAGTCAACTCCGAAACCAGTTCCGAATGCGGCGGCGACGCCTCCCTCTCCTTCGCCAGCACCGACCCTCAACAAAGGCACGATGCCCAAGTCAGGCCTGCCCGCGACCGAGACGATCGCGCGAGATCGCGAAGACTTGAAACGATGGAGCCAGTCCACCGTAAGGTACCGCCGGGTCTTTGCAGAACAGTCCGACTTGATTGCCGACATCCCGTCCCTCCCGTCAACCCTGGCGTGGCTGCCTTTGGTTATCACAGACGCCGAGGGACGCGCCACGATTCCGGTGCAGTTGCCTGCGGCCGACGCCACGTACCTGCTGCGAGCTGATGCCCACGGCGACGGCCGCATCGGCTCTGGCGAGGCAATCATTACCGTTGGCCAGCCGTAGAGCCACCGTCGTAGAGCCACCGTCGTAGAGCCTGCATCGTAGGGCCTGCATCGTAGAGCCTGCGTCAAAGTGCCTGCGTCGAAGTGCCACCTTGAACCGCCCAAGGCCGTCTCGGATCAGGCGGCCGAATGGTTGCGTGTCTTCCCGACCGACCAACTGGTCGCCAATGCATTTTGAAGTTGCAATTCTTGGGTAACTCGACGCGTGAGTCTTGAAGTTTTGAATTCTTGAAGTTGCGTTATTGTGACAGGCAATTGGATCTTGTAACCGGACGCGCCCGCTTTGAAGTTGCTCCAATGAGCCGCGTAGCGGCTCTTGAAAAGCCCAATGGCAAATCCCTGGGGTTTGCACTCCAGGTTGCAACTTGCCGCCGCTAGGCGGCAACGTGGCGCAACTTCAAAACCAATGCTCCGGCCCCCCACACCATCACCACCAACCCCAAGACCGGCATGATGCCCATCACCAGGCTGGCGATCCCCAGGACGACCAACATGATGGCCCGGAAGCGGTGACTGACCAACTGCGCCGCACGCACGGCGCACCAGCCCAAGATTCCGAGCACGGTGAGGCAGCCCAAGATGCCGCCCAACTGTTCCCAGCGTCGGACCTGTTTCTTGGAAACGGCCTGGACCGTGATCCGGGTGTCGCCACGGGGCGTCGTAAACAGGTACACCCCACCGCGGACAGGTAACTCGACGTCCAAACTCGCCAGCCCGGCATCGCCCGAACCGAGTCCCAGGGCAGCGCCATCCAGGACGAATTCCCGATCTGGTTGATCATCGAAGTGCGCCGCGGGGTCGTTCTGCCCTTGTGCGAACACGGCTCCCGAGTCCAAGCCAAAACGTGATCCAGATGTTGGCGCAGGCTGCGCATTGCGGTTTCCGCTGCGGATGCCCTGCTGATTCGGTTGGCGTCCGAACCCAGCGCCACCGCCGCCAAATCCTCCGCCGCCAATTCCACCTGCCATTCCAGCAGGTTCACCTGCGGCCTGTTCGAACGTCTGGGCCGCCCGTTCCGCCTGCGGGACGGCTTGCGGTAGCGATTGCAGCTGACTTTGGTCTGCGAGCTGCGATCGGTACCGCTGAATCTGCTCGCCAAGCTCATTACTTTGCCGCGCGCTGTCCGAACCGCGGTCCGCCGGGATTTCGGCATCGATGCGAAACTTGGGGTTCTGCATCTCCACTTGTTGGCCTGCTACCTGCTTCTTGTCCGTCACGTCGGATTCGCGAACCATGTTTCGCCCGGCGGTGATTCGGTCAAGCTGTTTGCCCCGTTTGCCAAGCTCCTGAACCGCGAACTTGTTCTCATCCAGCCAACGCGAATTAAACGCCCCGGTTCCATCGCTGGCACTGGGATTCGAATCCAGGTTCACACCGGGCGTAAAAAAGTTGGAGCCCAGGTTATTGACGATATTCGATGCCTTGCCTGCCTTCTGCGATTTGTAGGCCGAAAGCAGACGCTCGCGATTATCAAGCACCGCTTCTGAGAGAAGTTCTTGCTCCTGCGTTTGCAATTGGCGGTTGGCCTCGGCCCAGACCGCATTGTTATTATTGAGTTCGATCTGAAACTGATCGTTGGCATTGAATCGCCTGTACGTCTCCTGGTAGTTCTGCATGGCCAACCCCAGCTGTTTGAGGTTGTTGGCCGCCCGCATTTTTGAAAATACGCCGCGTTGGCCACTCATCACTTGGCGCAGCTGTTCAATCTGCCGATTGCGATAGGCCAGGAACCCGGCCGCGAGATCTCCTTCGTCGTAGACGCGTTTCATGGTGCCGTCAAAACGAATGAACTGGTGAGTCTCTGGCAAATGTAACCGTACGTGGCTAAGTTCAACCTGAATCCGCTTGGTCTTCACCAGCGGGAAGTCGACCCGACGCAGCAGTGAAAACGCCCCCAACTGACCGCCGTATTTGATCTCAACTGGATAATCCAAGTCACCGGCAGCCGTCTTGATCAGCGGAATCCGTAACTGCCGCAGATCGACCTGACCGCCTGCGGCGGGTACTTCGGTTGGTTTGACCGGTTCACCGGCAACGCGGACTGTCCACAACTGCGCACCGGTCGGCAATTCAATCTCCAGGAATTGTTCGGTCTTGTTATCGACCCGGTACTCCTGCACAGCGCGATAGGTGCCGCTGCCATCGACGACCAGTGTGGCCTGGGCCAGGCGAATGGCCGCTCCGGCAGTATCCACTACATCCCGTCGCTTGGTCGTATAGGTCAGTCGAGGCGGCACATCGTCGGTGATCACGAAGGCCTGAGTCATCTTGTTATCCAGCACTTGGGCCAAGGTCGCCCATTTCGCTTGGTCGCGGCGGAGCGCCTCCATGCCGAGGGCATCACGGACCACAACCTCGTCCCGTCCGGCGTTCTCGAGGACGACGTAGCGATCTTGGCTCAGGCCGGTTTCCACCACCGGAACCGGCGCTTCGTGCTGCGTGCCGGACAGCGCGACATCGTTTTGAACGACCACGATTAGCTCGCCCATCTTGTCGTCCTGCAATTCCAGGCTGACCCGGATCGACTCCGTGTCGCCGTCCAGATCCTCGATGGTCGTCTGTCGGAGCATCGGCGCGGTAATCCTCGCGTCCCGCATACGGGCCGGCAGGCGGAAGACGACTCCGCGAATGCCGGCCTTTTCGATCGTGAACCGAAGTAGGACGGTCTCTTCAATCTGCCGCGTCGTGACACGGACATTCGTGATAGTCGATGCGTGCGTCTCGGGAAGGACGGTTTCGGTTCTCAAGTTGGCCGAATAATCACGGGACCGATAGGAAACCGCCAGATCGGCATGGCTTCGCTGCTCGGGATTCAGCCACGCTTCGACGCGCGTCAACGGAACAATCTGGCAATTCGTCAGGTCGCGCAGCGTCACCCGGAAGGCGGGATCGGCCTGTATCGCGACGTACCCCTGCTGCTCGCCCACATCCAAGACGTCGATCCGCGGTAACGGCACGTCCGACTCTGCGGCGGCGCGTCGGACGTGGCCGCCGAGCAGCACCGAAAAAGGAGCCGCCTGGCCTTCGGCCAGATAGATCGTAAGTTGCTCCCGTCCGGCATCGGTGATTGTCGATTGCTCGAAGACACCCGGCGCGTCGACTCGGTCCAACTCAAAGCCAATCGGTAACAACAGGCGGACCTGATGAACGGGCCGCTGCTTAACCTGGATCGCAACCTTGCTTTCGTAGCTTGTTTCCCGAGCGCCAATACGCAGCAGCGTTTGCAACGACGCGCCGGTCTGCTCGATCAGGGGCGTGCTTGCCGGATCCGCCAACGGGGTGGCCGACAAGTCGATTGTATAGGGCGTCGTGACGAATCGAAAATCCTGATAAGGACGAATTCCCAACGGACTCTCTTCGTCCACAGCAGCAATCACCGCCTGGCTGGCCGGCGTCGGATCCGTGCGGCTTACCCCAACCGTGCTCCTGGTTTCGACGGCCAACAGCGGGCTGCGGCGGATTGTCACATGGCCCTGGTGCTGCACCGCGTCAGGAACCGCGGCAACCGGCACACCAAATTCGACGAGTCCCCCCTGCCCGACCGCGTCGCGGCGCGAGAAATACAATGTCATCAATTCGCTCCCGGTGGTCGCTTTCAGGAGCGTGACATCCAATTGCTGCGTGTTATCGGCCAACTTCGTGGTCCAGCCACGCACGTTTTCGCCGGTCACTTTTTCGACAAGGTATTCCGCGGGCAGCTGAATCGTGAAGGTCTCACGTTGCGTTCGGAATTGCAAATTGAGCTGCCAGGCCATCCGCAAGCCATCCTCTTGAATGTCGAACACCGCGGCGGACTGAACCGTCAGGCTTTGATCAACTTCACCCGCCCCCACCTTGGGCCGCCATTGCAACTGTAGATTCCCAACGGCGTTTAAGGCCGTCGCGAACTGTTCCCCATCACGCGACGTCTCGAAGCTGCTTTGATCGGCGACGTTGGATAGCCGCACCTCCGTTTCCGCGGCAGGAACGGTCAACTCAAGCTGCGTCGACGGGGCGATCGGAATCACACCGTCGACCTGCCGCCACCCGCCACTTCGGTCCAGTCGGAGTCGAATGGAAAGCTCCAAACGGTGTCTCCCTTGGCCCTGTGCGTGTACGACGACAAACGATTCCGCACCGGGGGACGCCGGTCTCTTGGCCTGTTGTGACTTCGCTGCGGCAGGTGGCTGATTCCCTGCGGGGTTGGCCGTGACCACCTGGATCCGTGCCACGTCGCCATCGAGCGTCGCCCGGGCCAGCACGGCCCGCTGCAGCGGCAATGGAATCGCGACGGGCTCTTCCACAAACAGATCCAGATCGAGATGTCCGTTGATCGTCAACTGGTCGTCGTCCACCAGAACCGTCTGGTATCGACCACCGGCCAAGGCGAAACGGGCCGGCGGAGTGCGTCGATCAATCGGTTGCTGCGGGAACGCAAGGTTCCACAATCGCGCATACTCGTCAAACGGTACCAGCACGCGTTGGGCATTCTTCAGACCGTCGGCGTCGTCAGCATCGTAAGGAATAATTACCGCCTCGGCGGGGAGCTTAATCGGTGGTGGCGGTTGCAAGAGATCAGCGAGCCCCGCGGGGGTAAGCGGTGTCGTCGCGGGAAGTGAGGGCTGCGTCTGGGCAATCGCCTGCGAAGCACTGGGTTCACCCACGCCAGAGACGGTCGCCAGGAACAGGACCAGGGAAGTCACCGTCGTGGACTGCACGCCACCGCTGGAAGCGCCGGTCGATGGTTCCGACGCAGCGGTTGGGCGGTTCGCCCTTCCCATCGACAGCGCCGCGTCAGTCACCGACTTCACGACCGCCAACACCACGTAGTAAACCGCGACAAGGCACGCAGCATAGAAGGCATTGTCAAACGTCGGGCCGACATCGAGACCGGAAATCCAGCCGATAACCAAGGGCAATATCAGCGCTGCCAAAGCGACTTCCAGCACAAAGCGGGCCTTGCGTTTCGGACCCTGCCTGGACAAGCCGACGCCGATCAGCACGACCAGCATCGCCACCGCGTAGCTCAGGAAGCCAAGCCGGTTCTGATCGACCAGGGTCGCCCGCAGGACCGGCGCCGCGCCCATGCTCTGAAAACTGACCAAATGGCCGCGCTGGTGAAGATCGATCTGCAAACTGCGTACGCCTTCCAACGCCCAATACTGACCGCGTCCCGGTACGCCATCTGGATCCGCGACCTGCGATGATCGCGCGTCGCGCGTTGCCGAAAGACTTTGCACTTGCAAGCCTGCGGCTGCAGTCGGTGCCGATGCGGGGGCCTCAGCCGGGGCCGCAGCAGGTGCCGGTGCCGCGAGCGCCGGCTCGGGAGGTGCTGGTTCGTTGGTTGGCGGCATCGCTGCAAACGGGTCGGCCGGAGCCGCGTCGAGGCGGTCGGCGAGTTCGTCAGCCTTCTCCGTGGCAGCTCGACCCTCGAAGAACGGCGTGGCGCCCTCCATTTCCGCGCCGAATTCAAGGCCGTCGGCACTCATCTCCATGTCGCTGACTTGCCCGCTGACGTCGCCCCGTAGCGACGCGGCCGGCTGCATCTTCTGGGACATCAGGAACCAGGGACCGGCCAATCCACCCGACAGTTTCCACGCTGTCGCCGCGACAACCGCCAGCGGCGACCTTCGCCGCGCGACGGTCGTCTCGAAGACCGAACCGCCGGTGCGGAGAATTCGGTGCCCATTGGGCAACACCAGGTCCCACGTCAGATCCGCCACGGGGACCATGTACCTGGTGCCTTCGTTTTCACCGCGCACGAAGAGCTTGGGCGCCAAGACTTCAATCTCGCCCATCACGGCAAAGCCCTCGTGGGGCGACTCGTAGACCAACTGCAGATTGCGGATGGCTTGGCCGGCTTTGGGGGGTAGACTGATCAACAGGCTCCCGCCGTCACGTTGGGGTGTCGAGGGAACGCCGTCCAGCGTGGCCGACCACAACTTGGTCTGCTGTGGATCCGGGAGTTCGACCTGCAAGTAGGTCGCCTTGGTCCGCAGATGGTAACGGGCAGCCGTTTGGCTCCGCCCACTGCTGGAGACCAACGTCACGAACTCGACCCGCTGCACGATGGCTGAGGGCAGGCCATATGCCGACCGGCGAAACACGTCGACCAAGACCCGCGGCTCCATGCCCACAAACCCAAACGCCCCCAACAGCCGTCGACCGACCTGGTAGTCGGCAGCGACCAATTCGCCAACATCGATCTTGCGACCGGCTGTCTGGAGCTTGATGTCAAATTCCGAATTCCCTTCAACGGCAACCATGGCGGTTTGATAGACGACATCACGCGCCTTAATGACCGGGAGGTCCCAATTCCTGGGTTCGCCTTCGCTTAACGGCTGAGAAAAATCGACCGCCAGGCGGACGCCCCCGGCCTGTCCATCTGCCAGCAAGACCGTCCATTGTCGCCGGTCGTCAGCGATTTCGCTGTTGTATTCCTTCACACGCACGCCATCGAGGCCGCGGACGGAGATCGCGGCAGGCGTATCTGCGGGCAACTCGAATGTCAGCTGCTTGGTTCGTGCCTGGCGGATGTCGAACAGCAACTCATAATGCGCCGACAGTCCATCCGGTTCGATTCGGAAAAACGAAAACGTCTGGGCCGTCGCACGGGGTTGCCCTCGCCGCACATTGATGGTGGCGGAATAGGGCTGCGCTGCGTATTGATACGCCAAGCTCGTTGGAGATGCCTCCAGTCCAAAAGCGGCTTTCTCTGCTTCGTCCAGCGGAATCAGGCCATCAATGGCCAGCGGGCGTACAACGAGGTCTTCGGCCGGCTGCACGGCAATTGCACCATTATCATGCGCCGCGTCCATGACCGAGAACACCGGAAATAAAATCTCACGTTCCGACCACTCTTCCAGCCAGCCTGCCGGTGTTGACGTCGCATCAAAGACAAGGTCGAACCGCTCGCCGAGTGGCACGCCTTGCGGCAGTCGTACGCGCATGCGTGTGTCGCCGTCAGGCAGGGCGAAGCTCTCGCGCGGCAGGTCCGCCCCCTCTTGGGTTGCAACTTTCGTGACCGTCCAACCGGCTGGGATCCGCAGGTCGACGGCAAAGATTTTCTCTGCCTCCGCCTGCAATGAAAATCCGCCGCGGACTGTTTTCTGACGTTCGTTCAGGAGCAGCAAGACGTGTGACGTCACGTTGGTCTGAGCGGGTGGTCGAGTGAATCGAGCGGACAGCGTGAAAGCGGATTGAGGCGCGTAATAGACGACCACCGATCGAACCTGCGGTGCGCCGGGTTCTGCGTTGAACACGCTTGCCGGCAATCGGCTCCGCAGCACACCATTGTCAATCGGAATCAGGCCCTTGGCCGCAATCCCTTCGACCGCCAGGCGATCCTCCACCAACAGCCCCACAACGGCGACATGGTTATTGACATCCAACGGCTCGAACCTGGGCATCGACCACGCATCCATCGACGGTGAAGTCGCCGTGGCAGAGAGATTGAGCACCACGATCTCGTTGGTTGGTTCGCGCAGGGTCACTTCCAGCGTCGGGGCCCCTCCTTCCTCGGCTGCTGGAATCACTTCCCAGCGAGACAGGAGCGGCGATGTCACCGCGGAGACTTCAAACCCGGGGGGCACTTCAAACTGAAATTGCTCGACCGCACCGTGCAGGACGCCCATCGAAAATGTCGCATGCAACCGTTCGTAGGCCTGAGTCACTTCGTCGACCATGACGCTGCGAGCCATCACCACGCGTTGTTGGCGCAGGGTGCGATTGTTGAGCGACATCGTGAGTGCAAGTGGACCGCGGGGTGGTAGCAGCTCAAATCGTGTCACGTTTGCCTCGGCATCCACCGTGCGGCTCGACACCGCCGCGCCACTCCGAACTTCGACATTCCCAGGCACGGTCAGCCGCAATCGACGCGACGGCGGGGTTGGCAGTTCGAACTTGAGCGACTGTTGTGCGGCCGACGTTTCTAAGGGCGTCACCAAGTCCAGGGTCAGCCGATGCTGACCTTTACCTTCCACAAAGAGACGAACGCCCCCCTGATCGTCGCGTCCCAGGGACGCCATATCGGCATTCAGTTTCGCATGGCGGATCCCGACATTGTTGAGCGTCAGCGGGATGGCAAAGAGCCCCTGCGAAAAGACCTCCAAGTCAATCGTGGCTTCAATGGTGACTCGCCCGTCATTAATCACGACCTGATAGTCGGCCGCCAAGGTCAGCCAATCACGCGGAGTCTCGTCGGCCGGCGAAGTTTTCGCTTTGGCAATCAAGTCTTCGTACTCGGCGCGTTCCAGAAATACGCGGTGCGCATCGCCGTCCAACAACACGTCGAGGTCTTCAAAGGGGACAAAAATCTCGCGGATCGGCCGCTCCCGAGCGGGCGGCTCGGCAGCCCGCAGTCGTGCCGACGAGGCGTCCAACATGACGCCGACAGCCAACGTCAGAATGACCAACCTGCCATGAAGATTATGCATTGTGCTCGCCTCCTGGCGTGTTGGGATCTTCGTCATCGGTTGCTTCAGAGCGAAACGGGGATTCGCCTGCCCCGCCGGTCGGCGTCTCGCCGCGCCGGCCATTCTCGTCGTCCTCGAAGGTCACACCCTCGGTATCCGAGGAACTGCCGGCTGGCTCGTCCGGCGTCTGCTGGGCCTGCGGTGTGGGCGCCGTTCCCTCCGCAGGCGCCTCGCGACGCGCAGCATTGGAAGGCGCTGCTGCAGACGATTCGCCGCCGGGCGATGAAGGTCCGACGACGCTGATCGACAACATCGTACGCAAGCGACCACGCGCCGAGTACACGGCGGCCACGACCCAGAAAAAGATCAGCAAGATCAGGCCCACCGCCAGCCACGTATCGATTAACTGCATCGCAAACGTCGGAGCAAAGACACCGCTTAATGCGATCAGAATCAAGAGCATTGCCAGGACAACCAACTTGGCGGTCGCGGGGCGTGGCAAGAAGACCACACCGATCACCAGCAAGCCGCCCAGCAAGATGCCATTGAGGACATTTTCGCTGACGGCCCAGAGGCGTAATCCGCCTGCTGGCGGCGGTGGCGGACGGAGCGTTGTGAAGGCATACACACGGCCGTCGGTCGGGAAATTTCGATAGCCCGAATTTTCCAGCGTCAGCCCCTCGCTGACCCAATCGAGATAGTCGTTGTCGTTGGTCCGAATCGGATAGTTGAGTCGTTGATACCAGTCTGCCTGCTCGTAAGTCCAAGGGCCATCGCTACCCAGCAGCGCCATATGGTCCGGCAAATAGACGCACATCACCACGATTTGCATCGCGGGCTCGCTCTGGATGGGCGGTTGGTCCGGGAAGACCGGAAAGCTCAGGTTGCGATGGTCTCCGTCGATTGTGTACCGCAATTCGACTAACACCGACGTGTCGGGGCCATAATCCGACATGGGGATGAACTTCTCGTTATCCTCCCCCGTCTCAAGCGATCGGACGCTGCCGTTGATGCGTAGCGGGTCGATGTCGAAATCGGCACCTGCGGGAATCTGAATGGCCAAACGCTGGACGGCGCTGCGCAATCGGTACAGGGCCTGCACGGAGACCTTGTCGCTGCGGGTCACGACGGCCCGCACGACAGCCCGCTCAACGCTGGTTGGTTTGACTTCTTGTGGTTCGTACCGCGTGGCCGTGACGGTGAGTTCCCAGTCATCGTGAAACTCGAAAGCCCGCGCCGCGTCGACCCGCGTCGCCATGGGCATCAGGTCATGCTGAGGATCAATGGGTCGCAAATTGACCGTCTCCCGCGCGGGGAGCACTTCGAGCGATTCGGCCTTGGCAACGACAATCTGCCCCCACGCGCGATTCGCACCCATCGGCCGCAGCGCCGGGATCGCGAAATCCGTACTGTTGCCAACCTTCAGCTCGTCGACGTTATCCTGCCAGGTCAGGACGAATTGAGTGCTGCCCAGGAACTCGCCTTCGCCCGTAAAGTTCCAAGCCGTATACCCATCGGCCACATCCTCTGGCTGCGGTTCGAGCGGCGCGTCGCGAATGCTACCGGTTTCGTTGGTCATCTTGTCCGACACGGCGGTCGGAACGTCGATCCGCAGATCCTGGACACCGCTATAGAGGATGTCATAGAAGAACTGGGCGGAATATTGAACCACGCCCGATTCGATCCTGACCGTGAGCAGTTGGCTGGCCGTGACATGTGGCCGCCGCCGCTGGACCGCCAGGTTCAACTGCGGGGCTTCGTTCGCGTGTGCCAGGCCGAGAACTTCGCGCAACGCAGGCAAGCGGCCGCCACGCACAAATGCCCCCGCCTGCCTGGCTTCGGCGAAAGAAACGGTCCGCAGGCCCTGCAGGTCGCCAGGATTGACACGCAGACTCTCGGGGGCGTAGACGATGGCGCCGCCTTGGAGTTGTTCAACGGCGGTCGCCACGCGCGGAATTTGCAGCGGAATGTTCGTTGCTGTGTCGGACGGGATCAGCAGATTTGCGTCGTCGAGACTCCTTTCGAGTGTTACCAGCAGCCCTACGTTGCCGATCGCCTTCTTGGCAAGATTCACTTTCAACCGCGTGTTGTTTTCTCCTTCGAGCTGATGGCTATCAACTTGTGCCGGCGTCGCGCCGCCGCAGTTGTCACCCCGCACCTGACGCACGCCGAAGCCGCGTGGAATGTCAAATTCCAACTGAAACAGGCCGGCGCGCTCGATGGTAAAGACGGCCAACAGGTCCACTGTCAGCTTTTGCGGCTCCAGAAACACCTCGGCGTACTGGGACGCGCGCACGCGTGGCTCCACTTTCTCGACATGCAAAATCAGCTCAAACGGCAACATCGAGTAACGATACGCTGCCAGCCATTGCTGGGTCTGTAATGACTTGGGCAGCTCGGACGCGTCGAGCTGCGACAGCCCGGTCCGGCTCGCCGCCTCGCCCCGCAACTCGTTTACGACCCGCGCGACCAGGATCCCCTGCTGCCGGGCAACGTCTAACGCCTTCACGGTGGGGACGGGGAGGTCCAGCATCGCGACTTCGGTGACAAAACGTTCGAGTTCGACGGTGATGGTTTGCTGTCCGCGTGCCGGCTGAAACAGCTCGATCGCAATCGTCTGGAACTCTTTCGCCTCGTCGGTGGTGACGTCCCATTTCCGGACGTTGGCGTCGAAGACCCCGGTCACTTTGTGCTCGGCCGGAACTTCTACGCGCAGCTGCGTGAGCTCGGCGCGGCTGATATCGTACGTTAACCGCGTGCGCGTGCGGATCGTCCCTTCGTCGATGGTCACTTCCTGCTCGGCTTGCACGGTCGCCAGCGCCTCAAGCCCGGTCGCACCTTCGGCTTTGGGAGTCCAATCGACGCGGATCGTGGGCGCCGCGCCGACGAACGCCTGCACGACCGTCTCTTCGAGCGGTTCCTCCCCTTCGGCCGGCTCTGCGGTAGGTACTTCGGTCGCGGCAATCAGGGGCTGCACATTCACCTTCACCCCGCGCTGAGGAATCCGAATCTGCCAACGATTGATCGAAGCTTGGGGCGCCTCAAACGCGACGCTATTCTGACCAGGTGACTTCGCGTAGGCTTTGGCATAGTCCAATCGAAGTTCGAGCTGACCGGGTTGATCCTTATCGTGATGGACCAGCAGCCGATAACCGGCCTTGGCGTCAAACGTTACATGCGCTGGTTCGTCGGCGATCGTGGCCGACCGGAGCGCTGCGTCGCCCAGGCGAAGCGGAATTTGATGCCAGCCCCGGCTGAGCAACTCGATCTTGAGCGTGGCGGCGACCGATACGACGTCCTTTTCCACCGTGGCTTCATTGCGAATCTCGGCAATCAGCGCTGCCACCGGCGGCTTCGGGTCCGGCGTCTTCGCTTCGTTCGCCCGGGCCTGGCGCCAAAGTTCCTGAAACTTGGCATATGGTAGAAAGACGCCACGCCCCTGCTTCTCGAACACCTCTCGCAGCTTGTTGTAGGGGATATAGATCGACTGTTCGCGCAACGCGGACGGTTCGGCGGCGCCGGCGTCATCGGGGGTACCGGTCGCGGGAGTTGGCGGGGTCGCCGGATTTTCCTCAGCCGGAATTGCCGCAGGCGGAGTCTCCTGACCCATCAGGTCTGCTGACTGGAAAAAGATGCAGAAGCCGATGGCGGCAACGGAGAAGAGTGAGGTAAGTGATCGCATGCGTGGATCCTTGTCGAATAAATCGTGCCACCTACGCATCATCAGCATCAACTGCTGTGCGTGCAGTGGCCAAGCGGTTCGGCGTCCTCAAACTGGTGCGACCTGAACATCGCGCGAGCGCAGGGGGCCGTGCAAGTCAGGACGACCGACAGGGTCATTTTGTTTTCAAACCGCGCGAGAAAACGTAACGGTTTCGTAAAAAGTAGGTTGGCGGCGCACGGGGGGCATGCCTGTTCGGTGATCGCGTCCCCCTCATCACGCTACGCTGCTGCTGGAGATTCGAACATATCGAATTTTCCGATTGATTGGCTTGGGTAGCAAGAAATCCTGTCGAAACCAATTCGGTGGCTTCGACTTGACCACGATGAATTCGCCTGACAAACTGCTCGCTTCGTTGTCGCCTACTCGTCCCTTGGACCGCCCGCAGGAACCCGGCCATGTCACGCTCGTTCAAACAGATGCTTGCCGAACGCCAAATGGTCCGCGTCTTTGCCCTCGGACGGGTCGTTCACCCGATCCTGATCGAGATGTTCGGCTTGGCGGGCGGCTATCACGGATTTTGGCTTGATGGCGAACATAGCGCGCTGACCACCGATCAGATGGTAACTGCCGGGCTGGCCGCGCGGGCCAATGATTTTGACTCGTTTGCGAGGATTCCACCCACCGGCTATTGGCAGGTGACCCAGTGCCTGGAGGCGGGGATGGGAGGCGTCATGGCCGCCCAGATTCACTCGGCCGAACACGCGGAAGAATTTGTGAAATGGACGAAGTTTTCGCCGCGGGGCACACGCGGGATGAATGTGGGGGGACGGGACGGCGACTATTCCCACAGGCCGCCGGCCGAGTTTGTCGAACAAACCAACCGTGACCAGTTCGTGGCGATTCAGATCGAGACGCTGGGCGCATTGGAAGATGCCGAGGCAATCGCCGCGATCGACGGCGTCGACCTGTTATTTGTCGGCCCTGCGGACCTGTCGCTATGCTTAGGGGTGGTGGGTGAGTATCAACACGAGAAACTTTGGGAGGCCATCGACCGTGTGGCCAGCGCTTGCCGCAAGCACGGAAAAACGTGGGGAGCCGTGACGCCGAATCCCGTGTTTGCCGACCGCGCGATCGAAAACGGTTGCCTGATGCCCACATTTGGAAACGACGTACTGACCATGCGGCGGGGCGTCGACGCCCTGAAGACGGCGTTCGGCAACCATTTCTAAATGACTGAGTGCAATTCGGCGACCATCCGAGACCGGCTCGTTTTTCGCCGCCCATTAGATCCAACTGCGGAAAAACGGCCTGTCGGCGAAAAAGGTGCCTACCCC
>JAUIHJ010000106.1 GCA_030432015.1 bacterium | reverse complement strand
GCGTTCGCGAGGGCACGCATGATGCTTCGCCGCAGGGCATCACCGGTGGCTGGACGCCCATCGAGACGCGGTTCACAACTTTGCCCGGAGCCGGCAATCCGGGCCAGGATGTTGGCGCCACGGGCCTCCGCGTGGGCCCGACTCTCCAGGATCACCGCCCCGGCACCTTCGCCATTGACCATGCCATCTCGGTCAAGCTCGAACGGACGTGAGGCCTTTTCAGGCTCGTCCCCCCGGTGCGACAGATTGCTATAACCACGGAACATGCCGGCCGCGATGTAGAGTCGCGATCCGGTGCCACCTGCAATCATCACATCCGCCACACCACGCGAGATGGTGTGGGCCGCTTCGGTCAGCGCCAGCAGGCTGGATACTTCACCCAGAACGATCGTGTTGTTCGGACCCCGCGCGTCGTGGGCAATACCGACGTGGCAGGCGACCATATTGGGCAGGTACTTCAGCATCCACAGCGGGAACATGTCGCTTTGAAATCGATCGCCCCACGTGGGGAAACGAAACTCCCCATCCACAGTGCAACTACGATAGATCTCGGTGTACTCAGACAATTCCCCATAAAACAACTCGCTGGCGAAGACCACACCAAAGCGATCCGAGTCGACCTGCGCGACGTCCAATCGAGCGTCCTCGACCGCCATCCCCGACGCGGCGTATCCCGTCTGAATCTCGCGGCACATCACCTTCAAACTCTTGCGAGGCTTGACGTATCGCTTCGGGTCAAAGTCCAGTACCTCGCTGCCGAACTTCACCGGAAGCGTCGTCTCGGCGCGGTCCTTGATCGGCGCCGCGCCGCTTCGACCAGCACGGAGCGATTCGAAGTAGTCATTTCGTCCAATTCCGATCGGACAGACGACCCCCACTCCAGTAATGACCACTTCGCGATCAGGCACAACATCATTCCGATAGAGGACAGCAAGGCACTTTGTGACGTATTGGCAGTACCGCGGACCACAACGTCGATGGAGCGGCAAACGGCTGATCCACGTGATATTGTCGGTGCCGGGGCGTGTTTCCGTAACATCGTCACGCGACGTAGAAAAATTGCGGTTTCGTTCAACCTGATGATCTATGCAGACCAATGCAGTTCTGCAAACTACGCATACTTGTGACGGTTCTGTGGGCCGTGATGGGTGGACGGCAACTCCCGTCACAGGTTCGGCCTATCTCGCAGAGTCGTAGCATTTGGGCTCGATTGAGCCCGCAAGCCGGCTCGACACTATAAAAATTATAGGTAAGCCGCTCCGCTCAGATAAGAGTCAGCAGCAAACTCAGATCGATTGAGTCGCCAGGTGCAGGGCGAATGTGCCCCATAAGGATGGTCAAAGACTTGGCGCGCCGTTGGCAACCAGCCAACCGATACGTAAGGTCGTCACTCCGTCATCAGCCCCAGCGAAGGACTTTTGGTGAGATACTTCATCGTTGTTTTGGCGACCTTTGCTTGCCTCCATCTACCTGCATTGGAACGCTGGCCGTGGCTGGCGTCGACCGCCAACCGAGCAGCCTTGTCGCTCGCCATCGGCATCTTCCTGAGCGGGATTCACCACGCTGTCTTCGCAAATCATTATGTTGACCTGCTACCGGCCGAAATGCCGGCGAAGGCCTTCCAGGTTTACCTGAGCGCCACACTCAGAATGCTGTTTGGCATCGGGCTCCTGTACATGCCGACGCGAACCATCGCCACCATCGGCACGATGGTCTTGCTGTGCCTGGTGCTGCCGGTCAACATCCGAATTGCCCTGCAAGGCAACGTCGCTGGCCAGTTGATCGCCGCCAACTGGTTTCTCTGGCTCCGGTTGGTCGTGCATGTCAGCTGGATTGGCTGGTGCGGCTGGTGCGTGTCACTCAACTCGCGGTAGGCGGCCGCGCTTCAGGTTCGGGAACTGTTCTCTCGCCTGAAGCAACGGTCATCGCCACTCGCGCAGGTTCGTCAGCGGCTTTCACGCCGCATTGTCGACGTCGTCATCTTCGCCTGGATCACCGTCGTCGTCGTCGCCATCGTCGTGCAGGTCATCATCCAGGTCATGGTACGCATCCTGAACTCGCACCAACGCGGCGTCATCATCGGACTTGCTCGCCAGATCGATCTCACCTTTGCGACGATGGTCCAGCAGCGAGTCGATCGCTGTCCCCAGCCAGAGCGACGCGAAAGGAACGTTCTTGAATCGCTTGTACCCGTTCTTGGTGCGATGCTGAATATCTGCCGCGCCCAAGAGGAGGACTTCCAAGAGATCCTTGGTCTCGCGTTTCATGCCACGTGCAAAGATGGGTTCACGTGTCGAACCTTGCAGAAAACCGTGTTCGTAAACATACGACTCGTCGATCTCGACCCGGTGAAACAACCACGCCCAGACAACCTCGGAGACGATCAACGCCAGGAACAGGTAGGCGGACGCAATATAGAAACCGGGGGTCACACCCGCCTCTAGCCGCGCCATGTGAGTGGAAATCGCCGTCAACGGGTTCCAGGCAAACTCGACGGTCGCCACGTAGGCCAGCCCAAATACGGCGACCAACCCAAGACCCAGGATCGCGGTTCGGACCACGTTAAAGTTATGCATGATCGTCAAATAGCATACGGCCAACCCAGCGAACCAGGCGAGCAACAAGAATCCTGCTGGCACGACCTCGGTCAACGCGACCAGATACAGCAGCAAGCTCCCCCACACCATTGGGTGCAGGTACACCGAATCGCCGTACCAGACAAACTTTACGCTATAGACGCGCTGGCGGTCCTGGACTTTGGCCCCGATCAAGTAGGCGAGAAAGTGTTTGTAAAACGATCGCCACAATCCGACGACCGGCCAGACCAATAGCCAAACGGGAAACATTACGACGCGACGGGCCAGTTTGCTCGTTCCGGAAGGAACGTTCGGTAATGACTTGGCCATTTCAGTCCCCTTTCTGGTGCGAGAATTCGCACATTCATGAACAACGTGACCATAGATGACGGCGATGGCATCAACCATCGACATCATGAATCGTCGCGTGGCTCCCGCTGGGGGAAGCGTGGCTTGCCGTCGGCAAAGGATTGATTCATCCCGGCTGACATTGCAGCAAGCGTGAAATCGCAGAGACGTGCTCGGTTATTCGCTGCACTTCGGGGAATCTTGGCTCGATTCGCACGATGTCGACCGTGACGATGCCCGTGCGCCGTATACGCGAGAGAAGATCGCGATACGACCGGCAAGCTCTAAATAGCCGAGCGAGATTCCGCGGCGCACACCCCGTCAGCGGGACAGGCACTTTTTCGCCGACAGGCGGTTTTTCCGCAGTTGAGTCTCATGGGCGGCGAAGAACGAGCCGGTCCCGGATGGTCGCCGAATTGCACTCGGTCATTTAGGCCGGAATGCGTTCTGGCAGCGTTTCGATTTCCAGGTCAATCAGGCGATCAATCAACTGCCTGGCGGATGGTCGTGCGGCGGAGCGTTTGGCCAACATGTCGCGAAGCAAGCCTGCGACACGCAACCCGACCCAAGGCGCCAGGGCACACGGATCGGGCGGCGATTCATCCACATGAGCCGCCGCCATCGCCGCCGCACCCTCGGCCACAAATGGGCAGCGTCCAGTCAGCGATTCAAACAACGTGACCCCCAAGCTATAGATGTCGCTCGCCAACCCCACCCGCTGATCATCCTGGCAGGTTTCGGGCGACCAATACGCAGGAGACCCCTTAATGATGTCATCACATGCGGCATCCCGCGGCCGTTCGGCCAAACCAAGATCCAGCAGCGTCGTGTGTCCGTTGGGTCCCACAAGAATGTTTTCCGGCTTGACATCGGCGTGGCGCCAACCGTGGCAGTGCAGCGCGTCGAGTGCTTCGGCGACCTGCCGGGCGACCCACAGCGCATGAGGCACAGCAAGTCGTTCCGCTTGGTGAAGTGCCTCGCGCAATGAAACGCCAACCAGATATGGCGAAACCAGATAATAGGGCGCCGCGTGGGTATGGTGTGACAATACCGACGTCAGATGAACGTGCCTCACCTCGCCGGCAACCTCGGCTTCGCGTTGGAGCAGACCGATTGCCAGCGGGTCTTCTTGAAATTGCGGCTTGAGGACTTTGACGGCGTAGTCGGCTTCCCCCGGGCCACCCTGTCGAGGCTGGCTGCGATAGACCTCAGCCCACTGGCCTTGACCAAGCAGTTGCAGCAGTTGCCATGGACCAACCATGGTGGGGACGGGAGCGCGCGCGACGTGATCTCGCGACGCAGGAAATACGTCAAGACGATGGGACATGAAAAACCGTGCGGGAAAGGCGGTTTTTTGAAAATGCAGAATCAGCAGAATCAGACGAGCGTGAGAAGGGCCTCTAAGATTGCATCGGCCGCGTCAAGCACCAAAATTGAGTGTTCGTGCGTGGTGACAATTCGAATTCCAGAATCCTGGCGGGTAATTCCAAGGACTCCACCCAGAATATGCGGGATTGGTGCGCAACACGCTTCATGAGCACCGCGACAAACCCAGCGCGCCGCGGTCACCCAATTTCCCCGGGGACAGGAGTTGCAGAAGTTGGCGCCCGCCACCACCCGACGCGCCCCTTGCGGGGCCGAAAATCAAAAACTAAAATCCGAAGTTACTCCCTTGCAACAAGTTATCGCAAATACCACCGCCAATCGTCGTGAGGCGTTGCGGTGCCCTGCGTGGTTTCACCACGACGCGTTCACCGTTACACCACGATCGCCAGGCGAGGGGCGTCGGATTCGTTTCCTGCATTCATCGCTGCCGCTAGCAGAGAGAATCGATTCATGAAGACAACAATCACCACCACGTTACTCGTTCTCGCATTGTTAATGACCGGGTGTCGAGTCGAGACGAAACAGACCGTTAACAACATCAACTTCGACAACGAGACCTCGGCGACCGCCGACACGAACGCGAACGACGACGCCACGTCCTCCTCGGCGTCCGGTACGACAGGATCCGCGGCAACGTCGTCCGATGCAGGCAATCCGAGTGCAGATGATGCTGCCGCCGCCGACCCCGACACGCCCGAACTCAAGCCTCTCGGGGCCGATGTTTCGGTCGCCTTTGTCACGAATCAGATCGCCGACTTCTGGCAAATTGCGAAAGCTGGATGCGAAGACGCGCAAAAGGACTTCGACATTCAAGTGGAAGTACGGATGCCGTCTCAAGCGACGGCTGTCGAACAGAAGCGGGTCGTCGAAGACTTGCTGACCTCTGGAGTGGATGCGATCGCGATCAGCCCGCTGGACGCTGACAACCAAATCGGCTGGCTCAACGGAATCGGCAGTAAAGTCCCGTTGATCACGCACGACTCGGATGCACCGGCGTCCGAACGCCTGATGTACATCGGCATGGACAACTATGCCGCGGGGCGCATGTGCGGCGAACTGGTCAAGCTGGCGCTGCCTGAAGGCGGACAGGTGATGCTGTTTATCGGCCGCCTCGAGCAAGACAACTCCAAGTTTCGTCGGCAAGGCGTGATTGACGTCCTGATGGACCGGCAGCGCACGATGGCCGACTACAGTTCGAAGAGCGATACCTGGGACCCGGTTGATGGCGAAATCAAGGGTGACAAGTACACCGTGTTGGCAACATTGACCGATCAGGGAAAACCGGAAGTCGCGCAGGCCAAGGCCGAAGATGCGATCAACACCTACCCCGAGATGGATGCCATGGTCGGCCTGTTCGAATACAACCCTCCGGCCTGTTATCAGGCCCTCAACAAGGCTGGAAAACTTGGTCAGGTCAAGCTGATCGGATTTGACGAAAACGACACGACGCTACAGGCCATCAAAGACGGAACGTGCATTGGAACGGTCGTTCAGAACCCGTACATGTACGGCTACGAATCGGTGCGGGTCTTGAAGCGCCTGCTGCAGGGCGATCGGACCGTAATCCCAGAATCAAAATTCATCGACATCGCGCCACGCATGATTACCAAGGCCAACGTGGATGAGTACTGGGCCGATCTGCGTGCCAAGAAAGGTGGGTAAGGGCCGCCTGCCTGATGACCACCACGCCGCCACTGCTGGAAGTTCGCCAAGTGGGCAAACGCTTTCCGGGAGTGCGCGCGCTCCATCAGGTGGACCTGACACTTGCCCAGGGCGAGGTGTTAGCGGTCGTTGGAGAAAATGGTGCCGGCAAGAGCACGCTCATGAAGATCCTGGCTGGGGTGCAGTCGCCAGACTCTGGTCAAATTCTGGTCGACGGCCGCCAGGTGCAGTTGGATTCGGTTTCTGCGTCGATCGCCAGCGGCATCTCCCTCATCCATCAGGAATTGAATCTGGCCGACAACCTGCAGGTAGGTGCCAACATTTTCCTGGGCCGGGAACCGCGTCGATTCGGCTTGATTGACGAACGTCGCATCAACATCGAAGCGCAAGCCGTCCTGGAACGAGTCGGCCTGGACGTGCCGCCCACCAGACTACTTGCAGAGTTGTCGATCGGTCGACAGCAGATGGTCGAGATTGCCAAGGCCCTGTCGGTCAAGGCGCGGGTCCTGATCATGGACGAGCCCACCTCAAGTCTCTCCACGCACGAAACCGAACAACTGTTTCGTGTCGTCAAGGAGTTGCGTGACAGCGGAGTCAGCGTCATCTACATTTCCCATCGTCTGGGAGAAGTGACGGAACTGGCAGATCGCGTGACAGTTCTGCGCGACGGCGAGAATGCCGGGGAGTTGCCACGGGAGGAGATTTCGCATGACAACCTGGTCCGCTTGATGGTCGGTCGCGACATCTCACAATTCTACGCGAGGCGGCCGCACGAGATCGGCGAACCCTTGCTCGAGGTCAGCAACCTGAGGACCCCCACGTGGCCTCAACATGAATTGACATTCTCCGTGCGGCGGGGTGAAATCGTCGGCGTCTCTGGTCTGGTCGGGGCAGGCCGCACCGAAATGCTGCAGACCCTGTTCGGAATCGATCGCGCGTTGGGTGGGACCGTGAAAGTCAACGGCACGCGGGTTCCCGCTGCCAGTCCACGGGAGGCGATTTCCGCCGGGCTGGCCCTGGTGCCGGAAGATCGCAAGCAGCACGGCGTCATCGTCGAGATTGGGGTCCGTCCCAATATCGGCTTGCCCGGGTTGCGACGCAATCAGCTGAAGCTTGGCATGCTGAACGCCGCCGTCGAACGACGTGACACCCAAACGATGATCGAGAAACTCCGCATCAAGACACCAACCGCCGAACAGATTGTGCAGTTCCTGTCGGGTGGCAACCAGCAAAAAGTCGTGCTGGGAAAATGGCTCACCTTGGAGCCGAAAGTTTTGTTGCTCGACGAACCCACACGCGGCATCGACGTTGGCGCGAAACAGGAGATCTACGGCTTGATGGAAGCTCTGGCAGAACAGGGGGTCGCGATCCTGTTTGTTTCCAGCGAGATGGAAGAGATCCTGGGCATGAGCGACCGCGCTTTGGTCATGCACGAAGGACGGATTACGGGCGAGCTTGCCCGGAGCGACTTGAGCGAGGAGGCCGTGATGCAACTGGCCACGGGACGAAGCGACGCCGCCTGACGGCGACCAACTCGGCAGACATCAACGCAAGGTGAAGGTGCGATGAAGGCAAAGGTACTCGGAATTCTGGCGCTGCTCCTGGTGCTCTGCCTGTTCATGGCCATTACGTCGTCGGACCCCTGGTACAAATTGACCAGCGGCACGTTCCTTCAGCCGAACAATGTCGAAAACCTGCTGCGCCGCACGTCGCTGTACGGCATTCTGGGAATTGGTGTGGCGTTTGTTATTATCACCGGCGGCATCGACCTCTCCGTTGGTTCGATTGTGTGCCTCTCCGGGTGCCTGTTGGCCATCTTCCTCGATGTCTCCTACCAACCCTTTGACAATCAGACCGTGTTGGAGATCCGCGCGGCCAAGCAGCAAATCGTCGTGCAGGGGGACGCACCGGGCTTTCACGAACGAGATCGAATCCGCTACTTTGGAGGCCGCCGTGCGCGACCGCTGGTCGCCACCATTTCACGAATCAAGCGCGCCGATGGCGTGACCTTGATCGAGGTCGATCAGCCGTTTACGCGAGACGACGACGCCGGGCACGTCGCCAAGGTGATCGAGGTGACTTCGTACGAGCAGCGAGATGAGCATGCCTCGCCGCCACGTGACGCCATGGTGACATTGGCCGGCGAACACCCGTCATTGGCGCGACGTGATCAGATCGTGCTCCTGCACCCGAAATCAGGACTGAATCAGCAGGTGATCCGAGCGGTCGCCGTGGGCCAACAAGTAACCCGCTTAACATTAGACCAGGATTTGGGCAGCAACTTTAGCGACGCCTGGGTCGCCGTTCCGCTGCAGCGCCGCCAGCGCATGTCGATCCCTCTGGCACTCGCCACCGTGCTGACGATTGCACTGGGGCTGGGGCTCTTACATGGCTTGCTGGTCACGCGGATGAAGTTGCAACCGTTCGTGGTGACGCTGTGCGGGTTGCTGTTCTATCGCGGCATCTCGCGCTGGCTGGTCAATGACCAACCGGTTGGATTCGGGAATGAATATGTCACGACGCTGAGCCCGCTGGGACGTGGCAAGCTGGTCGTTTGGCAGTGGGAAGACGCGGGACATGTTGAGACCTTTGGCTTGCCGTATCCGTTCTTTATCTTGCTGATCTGTGCGTTTGTGGCGGGTGTCTTCTTGAACAAGACGATCTGGGGCCGCTACCTGTTGGCCTTGGGTCGAAATGAAGAAGCGGCGCGCTACAGCGGAATCAATACGGGGCGAATCACGCTGCTCGCGTATATCATCTCGACCGTGCTGGCGGCCACGGGGGGAATCCTGTTCGCCTTGGATTCCAACCAGGTTCCGCCCAGCAGTTTCGGAAATTTTTTCGAGCTATACGCAATTGCAGCGGCCGTGCTGGGGGGCTGCAGCTTACGCGGTGGCGAAGGCGCAGTGATTGGTGTCGTGATCGGTACGGCGGTCATGCAAGTCCTTAACAATATGATCGTGCTGCTACGCATCTCCGACGAATTGGAGTACGCGATTATCGGAATTGTGATTCTGCTGGGCGTGCTGGCGGATGAAATGATCAAACGCGTCGCGGCCAAGCGGCGGGCAAAGTCCTTGGCCAATTGAGGGCATTTTCAATGACCACCGTTCCTCCACAAAGATTGACGCGCCGATCGCTGCTGCAGATGGCCACGTACGGTGCGACTGCGACGGCCCTGAGCGGCAAGCTGGACCACACCTTCGCCAGCCCGATGGAGCCGCAACTTCGGCGGCGGACAGAATTCCAAATCGCCTGTATGACGCTCCCCTACGCATCGCTTCCCTTGCACCGAGCCCTCCGCGGCATCAAGAATGCGGGATACGAATACGTCGCCTGGGGTACCACGCACCGTGATTCACCGGACGGTCCACGCATTCCCGTCATGCCACACGACGCGCCGCCGGCCAAGGCGAAGGAATTGGCCACTCGCTGCCGCGACCTGGGCCTGGAACCGCTGATGATGTTTTCAACCGTCTATCCTGAAGCGGACAACGGGCTCGAGGTGCTCACGCAGCGGCTTCATCAAGCCGGAGCGGCGGGCGTACCGCAGGTCCTGACGTTCGGGCACACCCAAGGCGGCAATCGCAGGGTCTGGATTGAACGCTTTAAGAAGCTCGGGCCGATCGCCCGCGACAACGGAGTCCTGCTTGTCGTCAAACAGCACGGGGGCTCAACCGGCACCGGGCAGGCGTGCGCGGAGATTGTTCATGAGGTCAACGACGAGGGTGTGCGTGTCAATTACGATGCGGGAAACGTCATGGACTACCTTAATGTCGATCCAATCCGGGACATCCAGAAATGCGCCGACTTCGTCCACAGTTTCTGCATGAAAGATCACCGCAACTGGCCACGCGACCAGGACTGTGGTCCGGGTTTTGGCGAAATCGACCACTTCCGCCTTCTGCACGCGGTTGGATTCGTGGGACGCACCATGCCCCTGTGCTGCGAGAATATTTTCGCGCCCTTGGTGCCTCGCCCCACCACACCCGCGGAGATCGATGCGTTGGCTCGACGCGCGCGTGAGTTCCTGGAGACCGTCGTTGCCGGCCTGGGCGAAATTGACGTGTAATTCCGGCGAACAGCAGAGGAATTTTTCACGCCCTGCGTCGCCGCTGCCGCAGATCACCACCCATTTCCCATCGTTGGGCATCGTTGGGGACATCCATAATTGCATCGTTGGGGGCATTGTTGGGGAGGGGCATCGTTGGGGACATCCATCGTTGGGGACACCCATAATTAATTCCTCGCACCCATCATCAGCGTTTCGACATTCGGTGGATTCATCCGCGACGTGCAGCAATTGCCTGACTCAACGCGATCGACATCGCAAGAGGGTCGCGAGCATGAGGGCGAAACGGCGGTCGCTGCAGCGCCACACCCCTTAGAACATTCAAATTTCGGTGCAACTCGACCCGACTAGCCGGCCGCCGTCAATAAGCCCGCGCCAGGGGCTTGCAAGTAATTCTGGCCGCGGCGCGCCGCTTCCGACGCCAAGCTCTCCGGGTTACCCGCCGCGCGTTTAAAAAGTTTGCCGAACCGCTTCACCAGGTCGCACCAGCCGGCCGTATTAAGCCCAAGTCGTTCAAGGATGGGCGCTAGCTCAGAGGGCATTTTGCCCCGCTTTTCCACTCGCAACTGCCTACCTGTCCAGTCCAGCAATTCCAGGTACTGCGACAGAGGCATGGACAGAAACCCTTTCAAGCTGGCCCGCCGTCCGCAACTGCTCGCATCGGGGCCCGGAGCGTCAGACGCTTCTCTAATCTCGACGGGGCTCATCCAACCGCTATGTTGGCATCGGCGACTTCGCTCCCAGGCATGCGTCCCCCGGCGCCGCCTACGATTTTCTGCGATCGCGGCAACCGGAGACTTGTCGGCTCGTTGTTGCAGGTCATCAATCCGATCCTTCGCACCCGTGTATTCCGATCCTTCGGGGGACTTGGCCAACGCGGCCCGCACCGGATTTAGGTCAACGTAGGCTGCACAAGCCAACAACGACGCCTCATCCAAGAGCAGTTGGGCCTTGAATCGCCCTTCCCAAAAGCGGCCGCTGCACTCGTCTTCATGGTTCGCACGCCGCGCAATGTTCTCAGCGGTACATCGCATCCACCAACTTACATCCGACAACCGGCGCCGTACTTCCATCAGCCGTTCAGCATTGCCTGTAATCGCTTTGAGCTCCACGTCGTTCGGCTCTTCCGGAGTAACATCTGCCAGACGCCGCCCGGGATACAGTCGCAACCAACGACGTGCCACCTCATCATCGCTCCACGTCGCCACGACATCTGGACGGCTACGAAGGACCACATGCATGTGGTTCGATAGCACCGTGTAGGTCAAGCAATCGATGCCAAAAGCCGACGCCAAGAACTCCATGCGTTCGCGAATCCAACGCCGACGATGCTCGAACGATCTTCCCGTTGCATCATCTTCGCCACACAGAAACGCCCGACGCACACAGCGCTGAACGGCATGAATCACTTGCACTTCGCTTGGATTAAGGTACTCCCCCCGAGCTTGCCGCGGCATAACCGTTCTCCATATGTGCACGTATTTACATTCCAATTTTTTACAAGACTCCTAAGATGTTCGCAACGAATAAATGAGTGTCCCGCCGGGAATCCGCCACGCGTATGTGGATGTCCCTGTATTGGATAGATACCTAACTGGGGTCCCTGTATTGGATAGTGTGGGATCGGATTGCATGGGGACCACCGTGTGTGTGATGGGAGGAGGAGGAGGCCACGTATATGTGGGTGTCCCTAACTGAGGGATCAAAAATCGGTTCGTTCAATGGCGTGCCGAAACCTGAATCGAATCGAACCACGTCCCTTCGGGTCAGGGCAACTTCCGTTCCGGCAAATTTTCTGCGGGAGTTTTGGGCCGGCCGGGCATGCGTGTCAGGTAGAGAATTGCCACGAAATCGTACAGGCCGTGCGCAATCATCGGCGGAATCAGATCGCCCGTCATCACGAAGAGCACGCCGAAGTAAATACCGACTCCCGTGGCAAGGACCGCGTAGGTGGCATTCAGCCAATGGCAGAGACCGAAGGCGACCGCCGCAATCGCGATGGCAATCTCCGATCCCAGCGGTTGATCGAGCCAGGTTTGCAGCCCGCCTTGCACGAGACCACGAAACAGCATCTCTTCGCCGAATCCGGCGGCCGCTGAAATCGCCGCGATTTCGACAACCGACAGGCCGGTAAACATCGGCAGCACGATCGTCGTGACGCGTTGCTTGAAGTCGGCGAGCAGGTTGGGTTGGCGATCGAGAATCACGAGCCCCAGGAGCAACGGCAGCGCCGCCGCAATGCCCCACAAAGCCGACGTGGCGAATTCGGCGGTGGGCTGACTGAGCCGCATCAACGGCAGTGGATCAACCCCCATCCCGCGCCCGATCAGGATCGCTACCAAACCCAAGCCGGCCTCGAAGGTGAATGCAACCGCGGCAAATCGTTGCTTGGAGCGTGTCATTCCTCGATTCCTGGCACCAATTGCGCGGTAGCTGGATGGGACGTGGCACCGAGACCGACAATTGCTGAAAACTCGACTTCCAGAACCCGAACGACAGCTCGCGCCAACCATCGCATTCACCGCAAAGCCACCATCCTGCGCAATCCCCCCTTGATTGACGATCTGTGAGGTCACTGGTAAAATCGCCGGCTTTAGTCCCGCCCCGGCTTCCCTTCCGTAGGCAGCGGGCCTGAGTTTGCATCTATCGCCACCGGCAATCCTTGCGATTTCCACTGGCCCCGCGACGTCCACTTGCTGCAGTGAATTTTGCTGAAAGTATGCAAGGGATGCGGGTTCGGCTTTTTGATTCGTCCGGCGATGTTTCCTTACACGTGGGTTACAAGAAAGATTCCAATCATGTCTGACAAGATGATTTACTACTTTGGCAAGTCCGGTTGCGATGGCAAGGGGGCAGACAAACAACTGCTCGGCGGCAAGGGCCTGAACCTGGCAGAAATGACCGACATCGGCCTGCCGGTTCCGCCGGGCTTCACGATCACAACCGCCTGTTGCGACCAGTATTACAAGCAGGGCGGCAAGCTCCCCACCGGCTTGATTGAAGAAGTCAAGCTCAACGTTTCGCGACTGGAGAAAGAGCTCGACAAGAAGTTTGGCGACGACGCCAACCCGCTGCTGGTCTCCGTGCGGAGCGGTGCCGCAGTCTCCATGCCCGGAATGATGGATACGATTCTCAACCTGGGGCTAACCGATGTCGCGGTCAAGGGTTTGGCCAAAGCGACCGACAACGAGCGTTTCGCCTACGATGCCTACCGTCGCCTGATCAACATGTTTGGCGGCGTGGTGATGGAGATTGACCACGAACATTTCGAGGAGGCGTTCTCGACCATAAAGACCAAGTACAAAGTCGAACTGGACACCGACGTCCCGGCTGAAGGGCTGGTCGAATTATGCGACGCCTACAAGGCGGTCTATCGCCAGCACACCGGCGACGACTTCCCACAGGATCCGTATGCCCAACTCGCGTTGGCCGTCGAAGCGGTCTTCAAGAGTTGGAATACGACCCGCGCCATTCGTTATCGGGAAGTCGAAGGCATCCGCGGGCTGCTCGGTACGGCCGTCAACTGCCAGTCAATGGTCTATGGCAACATGGGCAACGACAGTGGAACGGGGGTCGCGTTCACGCGAAATCCTTCCACGGGTGAAAATAAGTTCTACGGAGAATTTCTGGTCAACGCACAAGGCGAAGATGTGGTCGCAGGCATTCGTACGCCTCAGCCGGTCGACGAGATGCCGGCGTGGAAAACAGAAGCCTTTCCGCAAATCGGGTCGGACGTGCACAAGCAACTGCTGTCGATCAAGGAGATCCTGGAGAATCACTATAAGGACATGCAGGATATCGAATTCACGATTGAAACGGGCAAGCTGTTCATGCTGCAAACCCGCAATGGCAAGCGGACCGGAGCTGCCGCGGTACGTGTTGCTTGTGAGATGGTGAAAGAAGGGCTGATCGAAGAAAAGACCGGCGTGACGCGGATTCCGCCCAACGACCTGACGCAACTTCTGTTGCCCAGCTTCACGCCCGCAGCCAAGGCCAAGGCTGAGGTGCTGACCCAAGGGCTGCCTGCCTCGCCGGGTGCGTCCGTCGGCAAACTGGCGTTTACCGCCATCGAAGCGGTCGAGCGTACCGCGGCGGGTGAGAGCGTGCTGCTGTGCCGCAAGGAAACCAGCCCCGAGGATGTCGACGGCATGCACAGTGCCGCCGGCATTTTGACCAGCACCGGTGGCATGACCAGTCACGCGGCGGTGGTGGCGCGTGGCTGGGGTCGCTGTTGCGTGGCAGGGGCGGGTGACATCCAGATCGATGAAAAGGGCCGCAAGATCACCGTCGCCGGGAAGACGTTTACCCACGATGACGTGATCTCCATTGACGGTACGACGGGCGAAGTGATGGTCGGATCCGTCGCCACGCAGTCGCCCGAAATGTCCGGCGATTTCGCGACCGTGATGGGCTGGGCGGACAAGTATCGGACCTTGCAGGTCCGCACCAACGCCGACTCCCCGGAAGATTCGCAGCGGGCTCGTGAATTCGGCGCCCAGGGCATCGGCCTGTGCCGTACGGAGCACATGTTCTTTGAAGGTGACCGGATCACGGCCGTACGCGAAATGATCCTGGCCGACGACGAAGGGGCG
>JAUIHJ010000105.1 GCA_030432015.1 bacterium | reverse complement strand
CGGTGAGTTCATTTACCGAGCAGTTGTCCGGCGACGACTTCCGGCTTGACTTGCGGGACGCGGCATTTCGTCGGATGGTTTCGACACGAGTCGAGGCCGATTTACAGGTGGGACCGCGGCGTTGGAGCGACTCGGAGCCTGCCGTGGCACTCCCGCCGGTGCCCGTTGAATCCCAGGAACTTTCCGTTCTCGACCAGATGTTCTCCGAGTTGGATCACCTGTTTGACTGATTCGCTTCCGTCAACGACGAACACCCCTGGCGAGCCATTCGAATGCGCGGCCGCATCGCGATGACGGCTCGCAATGCGATTCATATCGTCGCACGCGCACCTTCTGACTGCACCGCGGCAGCAGGAACGTGGCGGCGCGAAAATCCGTGTCGCCGATTAGCGGTTCATGCGCAGCCTGACCACAGTTTCTCGGAGGTCGCACTCCCGGCGATTCACTGACACGCCTCCGGCATCAAGTCTGGCGGCACGTCACAGCGTGGGCCGCCCGTCGTGTCATGCCGCACGCGGCGTCATGCTTCACGCCGCACGGCGGGAAGCAGCCATTGCATCGCTGCGGCTGTTGATTGCGAAGTCCGATGCGGACATCGTCGCGCCGCCATATTGCTTCAGCACAACCAGCATCCGGTGCGCAAGTTCATCGCGTTGGTAGTGTCGCTTCACGTAGGTGCGGCCATTCCGAAAACGCTCGACCCGGGAAGCGATCCGATCGATGCCGCGGAGCAGCGAGTCGGCGTCGTCCGGCGTCATTTCAACGCCGGCGTCGTTTTGGACGACCAGATCTAATGCCTCGCCACGCACGCCCATGATGATCGGCACATTCGCATTCATAATCTCGAAAACCTTGGACGGCATCACCGTGCCAAACAATGCCGTGCCGCGAAGATGGACCAGGCAGGCGTCCGCGCTGGCAACGAATCGAGCGACTTGCGACTTCGAGACCATGCCCAAAAAGCGGACGTTGGTTAGACCGCGACGCCGCGCGTCGGCCTCGAGCGATTCGCGTTCGGCGCCGTCGCCGACAATCCAGAAGGCCACGTCGCGGCGCCCTTCCGCGGCGAGCATCGCGGCAGCGTCCAGCATCACCTGCAACCCGTGAGCCATCCCAACGGTGCCAACGTAGGCGCAAACGAATCTGTCGGAAACGTTGTGCTCGGCGCGCAATGCGTCACGGTCCTCGGACGTGAGGACCGCCGTGTGCTCCACTCCGTTCGGAACGATGGTGATCTTTTCGGCCGGCACGCCCCGTTCCAATAACTGATGTTGATAGCCCTCGCCGACCGTGACAATGTGATCCGCCGCTCGGTACATTCGTCGTTCGAGCCATTCCAGCATACGAATCAAGCGTGTTCGCTTCATGACTCCCACGGCCACAATCGATTCGGGCCAGATGTCGCGCACCTCGAGTACCAGTGGCCAGCGTCGCAACCATTTGCAGATGACGCCCGCCCATCCGGCAAAGAACTGTGGCGTACTGGCAACCACCACGTCGACCCCGCGGAGCGTTGCACCGAACAACGCCGCGCGGAGCATGTAGCTGACAAAGTAGATGACGCGGCGGGCAAACCCTTGGTTCGGCGCCAACAACGTGCCAACGCGGACGACGCGAATCCCATCAACGGCCTCCTCGCTCCGCCACGCATTCCGGTAGCCCGGGAAGACCACACCTTGGGGATAGTTGGGCGCACATGTCACCACGGTCACGCGGTGCCCGGCTTCGACCCAGCGGCGGCAATGCGCGTGCGTCCGGGTCGCCAGGGCATTAACTTCCGGCGTAAAGTTGTGGCTGAAGAAGAGAATGTGCATGGTGCTACCGTCGTGGTTACAAGTTGGTTGGTGATGTTGGTTCGATCGCCAGCGCGACTTCAATGGGCAGTTTGCCGCGATAACTCCAACAAAGCCTTTGCGTGTCTTGCTCGACCCCGTAGTCGGGATGAATCGGGCGGCATTCGATCGAAGTTTCTAGTTCGCACGTCGACTGAATCGCCACGCGGAGTGTGATTCCGTCGAGCGACAGTTGCCAGCCATCCGGCACGGCGATCGCTCGCCACTGGGGCGCGATCAGCAGTCCACCGTCGACCGCGTGGTTTCCCCGGCCCTTCACGTCGTCCACAATGCGGAGCGTACCTTGGTTCTGCACGGCAACCGTCCGCGTATGCCGAGGCCGGCCTGGCAGGTGGTCGTAGCCATCATGCGCGGCCCGAGCCCATAGCTGGTCGGTACCGATACGCGCCGATACCTGCCGCGGGCGGGCTCGGCGTCCCACGCGAAAAATATGCCAGACTTCGCTCGAGTTCTGCTGGTCGATGAGGACCGTATTGTGGGCCGCGGTCGAGCGGTCATAGGTCCGCCGCGTATCGTCGTCGTAGCCGTATGAACCGGGGTCAACCAGCAGGCGATGACCTTGAAAGGAAGCTTCGACGGTCAAGGTGTCCGCATGGGCATGTCCTGGTTGACAGGCCGGTCCCACGTCACCGACGTCCCAGAATAGGGTCCAAGGCTCACCGTGCCAGGCGACGACTCCGGTTTGAGCCAGCCAGCGGCCGCCACGTGGCGACGCCGCGCCAATCCGTCGCCACGTCTCGCAGTCATGGAGGAAGTGGTTTGCCGCAACGGCGGCGGCCCCGTCATTGAATTGTGCCACGCGACCGTCCGGGTGGCATAGCCAACGGGCGTACTCCGCTGACCGCCGCCAGGTCGCCTGCATCTTTTCCGAGACCTGGCGCGCGGGGAGCAATCGAGCCAGCGTTAGCCAATCATCCATCACTTCGAGATGATAAAACGGGCTGCGTTCAAAATGTCCCCCATCGGCCAGCATCTGTTCGTCCGCTTGACGGTCGGCGATCCGGCTGGCGATGTTCAGCCAACGTGCCGCTTCGCCGCCGCGAAAGAAACGCCCGGCCCAGGCCAGGCCCACTGCATCACGCAAGAGATGATTGGCACGCAAGTCCCATTCAATGTGCGCGGCGAGGTGGCTCGCCTGCGCGTGCATACTTTGCAGGAATGTCTCAGCCAATTGCGGCTGCCGCGTCCAGTAGTGGGGCCCCAGGGTATGCCAGAGCCGAGCCCACCAGCCAAGACGGGTTGCGATGGCGTACGAGTTCCAGGCGAGCGGTTCGGCGCCTGGTTGACGAAGATCGCAGGTGTCGAGCCAGTCGTGCAGTAACGTGTGAAAGAGGGTTTCGGCATCCGGGCCGGGCGGGGACTCGCGGGCCGCCCCGTGATCCTTGTCGACAGAAGTTGATCCGGCCGCGTCCACGGGAATCAACCGGGCGAGTTCGTATAGCCAGGCATGATAATGGAGCGTTATGGCCCACAGTCGATCTTCGCGTTGCGCGCCAAGTCGCCAGTCGGGTGCCGCGGCTTGGAAGGGAAGCGTCCGGTTCACCAGACAGAGTTCGCCTTGTCGCAACGCTGCGACCAAAGGGGCACCAGCTGCGCATCCTCGCGAGAAGTCGGGCACACGCGGGATCGTTGCTTCGGGTTGCCGCGCGACGACCGCCTGCCGCCGCGGGTGCCCGGAAGTCCGGGTTCGCACTCGCAGTCGATCGCGTGTTATCCGCATCAGCCGGTAAGCGAGTTGGGAACCGCGAAGATGCCGTGCCGTGCGCCAGACGCGCAGCCAGGATTCAACATTCGCCACGGACGGATTCATTCGACTAACTCGCCATTTTCACCGCGGCGACGCCAGTCTTGGGCGCGTCTCGGTAGAGATTGTTGTCAAACGGCATCCCTTGGCGAAGACTGTGCACGGCAAGAATCGATGCCAGCGTCGTGCTTCGAAGCTCATTCCAGGCGATCGGTGCCTGGCCACCGTCTTGTATCGCTTGCACAAAGGCCGCCAATTCGGCTGCGTGTCCTTTGTCCTGAGTGCCACTCCAGAGTTTCCGCTTCTTGCCGTCGCGCCAGCCCTCGGCGACGCGGAAATCGTCAATGATCCCGACGCGGTTGCCGCCGAGAATCTCGACGCGCTCTTTGGGAAACGCCTTGTCGCCGCCGGCCAGGTAGGCCACATTGGACACCGAGCCGTTGGCATGGCGGAGCGTGATAAAACATTGATCGTCAGTGATTTTCGGCGCAGTGGGACCACCGATCGACTCGGCGAAAACGCGTACGACGGGGGATCTGGTCAGGTAGGTTGCCAGGTCGATCGCGTGACAGGCCTCGCCAATAATTCGCCCGCCGCCGATCGTAGTGTCTTGTGTCCAATGGTCGGCCGGGATCGCCCCGGCGTTGAACCGAATCGAGACGGTCAGCGGTTCGAACGTCTGGGCGAAGAATCGGTGCAGGGCGGTTGCGGCGGGTGAAAAACGTCGATTGAAGCCGACCATCACCAGCGGCGCCTTGTCTCCCGCGGCCTGGAGTTCGTCTTCGATCGTTGCCAACTCGTCCATGGTCAGGCATAACGGCTTTTCCACGAAGACGTGTTTGCCAGCCTGAATGCTGGTAACGACCTGCCGAGCGTGATGGCAATGTTGCGTGGCGACAATGACGGCGGCTGTCTGTTGGTCCTCGATGGCACACCGTTCGTCCGTGGTGGCGGTCGCAAATCCCAATTTCTTGCCGATGTGTACCGCCGAGCCTCCGCCGGCCGAGCAGATCACCGCCGGCCGAACTTGCGGGATCGCACACAGCGTCGGCAGCAACACCATCCGTGCGAAGTTCCCCGCGCCCAAGCAGCTAACACCGATCGATCCAGACGTGGGGGCCGCGCGCAGTTGAATTGTCGGTGCAGCGGGTTGCGGCGATGCGGCTGGATATTCCAGCAGGATGCCCAGGTAGGGTTCATGTCCCCGCTCGATCAACTCGTAGGCCTGGGGGGCGTGTTCAATGCCGAACCGATGGGAGATCAACGGCGCGACCTCCAATCGACGCGACGCCATCAGGTCCAGCACCGCTTGCAGGTTCCGCTGTTCCGTCCAGCGAACGTAGGCGGCCGGGTAATCGTTCCCGCCGGCCTCGTAGTTCGGATCGTACCGGCCGGGACCGTAGGAACATGAGACGACGAACTCGGCCTCTTTGAAATAGAAAGGCCGCCGATCCAACGCCAGGCCAACAACGCCGACCAGGACGACGCGCCCTTTCTGACGCACGGCCTCAGCGGCCAACTCGATCGGTGCGTTGGACTTGGTCGAGGCAGTAATCAGGACCGCGTCGGCACCCAGGCCTCCGGTCAGTGACGCGACGTCCGCGGCGCTAATCCCTACGCGAGCTTCGGTGGCGCCCATGCGTGTGGCTAACTCGCATTTGGATGGGTCCAGATCGGTGCCAATCACTGTCGCACCGGCCGCCTTAAGCAATGCCACCGCGATCTGCCCGACCAGGCCCAAGCCGATCACCAGGACGGTTTCGCCGAGCGTGACTTTCGAGAGACGCACGCCTTGCATGGCGATCGCCCCCAACACAGCAAAGGCGGCCTGATCAAAATCGACGTCATCTGGAATTCGCGCGCACAAGTTCTTCGGCACCAGGGCCAATTCCGCATGCGGGCCGTTCGAGGCGACACGGTCGCCGGGCTTGAACGCTTGCACGTCCTCACCGCAGGCAATGACTGTGCCTGCCGAGCAATATCCCATCGGCATGGGGTCGTCCAGTTTCTCTCGCACCTGACGGACGGTGCTCCACAGGCCTTCCTGACGAACCTTCTCCAGCACGCGCCGCACATGATCGGGGCGGGCCTTGGCTTTGGCCAGCAGAGACTTTTGTGCCAGTTCGCGGGCCATCTTTTCGGTACCCGCCGAAATCAGCGAAGCCCGATTTGCGATCAGGAGGTGCCCGTCGGCCACCGCCGGCTGCGGGACTTCTCCCAGGGTCAGCGAGCCTGTACCGATATTCTGGACAAGGCGTCTCATGGTCATCGCGACTTCGGGCTGGGGGCAGGTGGCGTGAATCAGGGATGGCGAATCGTGGACGGCGAATCCGAGGCGGCGATTCAACGCAGGCATCTTGGCGCGTGCGGCGATTCTAAGAGGCCGTTGGTCACCCACAAAGAGCAATTCGCATTTGTGCCACGATGGTGGCATTGCTAGCGGCTCCGTATGCACGTCATGGAGCGTCGCCTGGCGGTCTGAGCGGCAGGCGGGTCGAGCAAGCGGTCGGCCGATTCTGGTTCGCGGTTCGATGCCACCACTTCGGCCGGGACGGATCTCGGGTCGCGGACGCCGGTCGCGGCTTATCAAGCTGTGGTGGGTGGATGCAGCCTTGAATGAATCGACATGAACCGTTTGGATCGACGGCGAGGGTTCTCCTTCAGAAGCCAATTGGTTTGAATTCGCCGCCGCGTGTGCCACCCTCCCGGGAAAACAGCACCTGAGAATTCACTGATTCCCTGGCCCGCCTTGCTTCTGTGTTGTGCCCAACGCGCTAGCATTCTGCCGACAGTTGCGAGGCCTGCATGGCCTCGTAAATGCCATGCGTCAGCAACTCCGTGAGCTCTTCTTCAACCTGTTCGAGTCCCGAGAGCACGTTGGTCGCCGGGCTCAAATCGGGCGCCTCCTGCGGGCACGGGAATCGTTCGACCGCGGTGACGCGTTCGGAGTAGGTCGGATGGGAATCATACCAGCTTGGTTTGGTCTCATGCAGATGTTTCAATGCTTCTTCGTGCGCTTCGGCAACGACGGGCTGCTTACGATATTCGCGAAGTGCGTCAAACACATTTACGAAACTATTGCCATCGCCCAAAGCGGATTGGATGTTGTGCACCGCTGTGCCCTCCAAGATGGCTCCTTCGACGGCGGCCTTCGTGAGTCCCGAAATGAACGATTCCTTGTCGTACGCCAAGACCGCTCGACGGTCCGCCAGAAATTCGCGTGACCTGGAAAACCCGGAGGCGAGCAACGCATACGCACGCAAGTAGAGCCAGTAGAACCAATAAAACGGATTGACGTAGTTGGTCGCGCCGCCCGCCGCGTCCATTACCGCTAAGGACGTCGCCAGTGAAGCGGTCACTTGAGAAATGAATCGCGTGTAAAAGGGATCTTGATGCGTGAAGTGTCCGAACTCATGCGCCAAGATCGTCTTGAATTCTGACGTCGTCAGATTCGACATCGTGGCCATGCCAATTTCCATGACTCGCCGACTACGGAACAAGCCGAAAGGTCCCCGTCCCTCCTCGCGAACACCGACCGCCGCCGAGGGGCTCAGATAAACCTCCGTGACCGTAGCGGTGTCAAGACGCCGAGCTACCTCGTCCAGCACGTCAAACAACTCAGGATGCTGTTCGGGTGTGGCACGGATGCCCAAAACATCAGAGGAAGTACCGATAAAGGCACTGCGGATGACACCCCATGTCGCGTAGAGCCCGCGATAAAGAATGCCGATGTGGATGAACCGAATGGTAAGCATCACAACAAACAGCATGAAAGTCATCGCCAGCAGGCCCAACGCCACAAACGGCACAGAAATGTAAAAGAACAGGAGGCTGAGCCCGAGGATCAGGAGGTAAAAGCGTTCTAACCAGACGTCCCCAAACTGCCTCATGTCGTGCGACGATTCATCAGCGTTGGGAATGCGTGAGGTGCACATCGCTAACAATACTGCCAAGAAGTACATCACCGAGAGCCATGTTGCCGAAGCCGTGATGCCACCGATCAAGCCCAGCCACAGGTAGCCTTCGTTTCTTTGATGCTGAGCCTCATGGCGGATCATCGACTCGTCCGATGGTTGGAGGAGACTACTGATGTCACCTTCAATCGCTCTTGCTCGCTTGATCGCGGATTCAGCCTCGATGTAACGATCTGCCCGACAGAGCGCTGCTGCATGCGCAACGTGCAATTCGGCATCTTCGTGGAACCGCTGGCAAATTTCCGCCAACTCGTCGATCGTTTCGTCTAACTTGTCGGGACGGATGACAGGATGGTCCGAATTGATGAGGGCAATCAGCGATCTGGCCAGCAGTCGGGCGGCAACCTGATTTTGCGAGTCGTGCTCGAGTGCATTACGAAAGTGGCTAATCGCAGAAGCATGCGACTGCGACATTGCAAGATTGACTCCTTCGATGACCGGCGGAGTCAGCCAGCGTCCATCTTCAATGGCTGAAAGCACCTCTTCGCCCAAGAATTGGGCTGCGTTCTTATCTGCGGCGCGAGACGATTGCAACATCTGATAGGCTTCTAGAAACTGTTCGTCACGATAAAGGGCAACGGCGTGCAACGCCTGGGTCACAGGATCTTGAGGAAACAGGGTGAGAAACGGCGTGGTCGTTTCCGCAAACGGCCCAGTCGCTTCATCACTGGTGAGCCAGCTCGCAAGATAGCTGTTGGCGTAACTACTCCGTAGTGGATGGTCAATCGCACCTTGCCGAAGTAAGGGGAGCGCAGCTCTCGCGTCACCACGCTGCCAGGCAATCAAACCACGCGCGAAACTGAGTCTGGCTTGAGGAGCGACCTGAGCCACGGTCTGCAATCGTTCCTCAGCTTCGCTCAAGGCCAGTTCGCCGTCGGGCGTTAGCTCCCCTGGAAGGTTCTGAATTCGAACCTTTGAGATCAACGCATCTGCCAAGCCAGATGACGAGATGCCATCGGGATCCCCAAGGCTGACTGCTTTTCGACACGCCGCGACAGCACGGTCGATCATCGCGGGGTTAATGTGAGCTAGATGGTTGGCGTACGCAATCCAGGCGACAGGATCGTCAGCCAACAAGTCCGGAAGTTGATTGTCGCTTGCAGATGCCGTTGCACCTAAGTAGTTGCTGATTTGTTCATAGAATTCAAGTGGCTCGCCGACGTTGTACGCATAGTAAAGCCTTACGTAATAGTCGCGCCACTGAGGCCACGTCTCGGCTGTCAGCGAACGGCTCGCCATCAGCTCCTCGACCTCCTTCGCAGAGGGTGGATCGGCTGCTGCGGCGGGCTTCCCCGTCAGCGTCACGATGAATACCAAGATCAGCGAGCAAGCGCTCTTGCAGATTTGCCCGTCCGATAAAATCACGGTACTCATGAGATGGGCCCTCACGATTTGGATGCACACTCACATTTCAATGCGCGGCACGCCAAGGTTCAATCGCACACTCCGTAATTCGTTGATTTTTCCGTGATTTTCGATAACTTGCGGAACGATTTGATTCGCAACACGAACGGCGGACTTCCTGTACCTAAGCATCCATGATGCCATCCCCGCACCTTGACCGCAGCGACCGCTTCACCCATCGGCAGCCACATTCCATGCAAGCCCAGGTTTCGTGCCCAGCCGGTACTCAAATTGCAACGCCTCGCCGCCAGATAGCGGTTGACTTGTCGTGATCGGACGTGGAATTGTCAAGCTGCAATCGTAGTCCCTGAGCTCGATATCGCCATAGACAACGACGGTGGTGAGCAACATGGCGCGATAGCGAGCTTCAAGAGGCGAAGGAATCACGACGCGCGAGGCGGGCAACCGGTCGCCAAGTGACGAGCCCCAGCGCCTTGCATTTTCACCGTTTAATTCAAAGACCTTCCCGAGCATCACACGGTCGCGATTGGGCACGGGATAGTCGCCGACGTCGTTCGGGTCGACGAGAGTGAATTCCTTAGATTCATCGACGAGGCAGGCATCGACATGGACACTGGCGGGCACCATGATGGCAGCGGCGCTTTGGCTCAACAGGCGGCACGCAATCATGACGAGCGGTTCATTTGCCAGGCAGACGTTCATCGTTTCGCTTACGATAATATCCGGCTCCGGATGGGTGGTCGTGTCAAAGTGGCAGGCGTCTCCGCACACGTAGTCAGTGATGTGCTCCGTAAATTCCAGAGATTCCACGACGCTCCGCGCTGACGCAATTGATGTTTGGTGAATATCCAGAAGCACAAACTGGATCCGGTCAGGCGGGAACAGCGACATTAGCGGAACGGCCAACAGGGCATAGGGGCCGCATCCCGCGTAAAGAACGTGGAGCGGTCGACCCGACAACGAATCGCTTGCGTCTTGGACCGCCTGTTTCAACCCACGGATAAACGCCGCCGTTCGCGCAACCTCCCACGCGCACATCGCCGCTTGAATAGGGGAAATCGCCAGTCCGCTGTCGGTTCGCGTTTCCCCCGCTGCGATATCACTCCCAGGATTGAAACGGAACGCTGTCCGCTCCTTAAGAAAATCGAACAGCGCGGTAATTTCCGCACCCAAGGACCAAAGAGGCCGTTCCGTGTCTGCGATTTCAGAGGTTAAGTCTCGAAGGATTGATCTCGACTCGCGCATAGTCACATGGAACTCCTGAGTTGGCGAAGGAACTGGCAACGAAGCAGAAGAAGACTAGCTCGTCACGACAGAACCGCCAAGATCCCTTGACCGTCTGTACCACGGGGGCGATTCTTCATGCGTCTTGCGCTGTTGCGGCTAATATGACCGAGCGCGATGCTGCGGCGCATACCACGTCAGCGGGACAGGCACCTTTCTCGCCGACTGGCGTTTTTTCCGCAGTTGAATCTAATCGGCGGCGAAAAACGAGCCGGTCCCGGATTGTCTCCGAATTGCAATCGGTCATCGAGTTGGTGGTATGCGTTTGGCCAACGCGGGCATCCCGCCACGCCCGACGGGGTTGCTGCGCAGCGTCGCGGATCAGTGTCGCTCGACGAAATATTCGTCAGACAGTTTCAATTCGCGGCCACTCTCTTCGGCCAATCGAAGCGCAGCCTCGCTCAATTGAAGGCCGCCATCAGGCGGCAGTGCGGCGGTGATGCGGACGACCGGGCGCATGTTGCGACGATACAGCCGGTCAGGTCGAGCGACCCGTCGAATTTCAACCAGCGTACGCAATGGAACGAGGGAGTCGCCAGCGGGGATTGGGAGCGACGCGAGCTCTTGCCTGGTGGTCTCGGCGTGCAAGAAGACGCGAACGGCCGGGCGTTCGTTGGTTGGCTCGGAAACCCGGAAGCCATGCGTGGCTGCCGCCATGAACTGCGCGATCGACTGCGGGTCGACACCGAATCGCTCCATCAAGTCGTGATGAGGCTTCAAGGAGAGATCGGTCATGGTGGCGGGCGTTTCATCGACGACGTCCGGATAGCCGGCATCCGCCAGGCGGCGGGCGACCGCGGTGGACCATAGCGCAAGCTGATGCCGGTCCGGTCCCATCAACGCCAGCTGGACATCGCTCCGCGGCTTCCAAGCTGCCGGCCCATGTGGGATTTGCGCGACGCGGATGCGCACTCCCGGTAGCGATTCGCGCCGTAGCGCAGCGCGCAACGCGGCCTCGTCCGTCACTCCCTCCTTGGCATGCAACAGCAGCCGCACCATGTCGTCGTTGTCGCGTGTCCAGACGGAAAAGACACTGCTGGCCGCCAGCGGGCGCATCCGACGCTCCAATTGATCGGCCAACTTGCGTAACATGCTGACTTCCGTGCCGGGTGGCGCAAGCAGTTCGACGAGCAGCCCCCCGTGCGATGCGGGGTGCGGGCCGGACGTCAGTGACACCGCGACCTGTTGCGGTAACGCCCCTTGGATCTGTGGCAGGTCGCTGCGGATGCGTTGGAGTGTCTCGCCAGCCGACTCGCCCTCGACGTACACGCCGATGGCAACCGTCGGGCGCCCGTCGAGCCAGGCGCGGCTAAGGGGCGCTTCGAGCCCGTCGCGAACATCCGCCACGTCACGTATTCGTACTGAGATGCCATCCTGAACGGCGAGCACAATGTTTGATAGGATCTCGCTTGTCAGCGGTTCGGCCTTCGTGCTCTGCTCGATCGCTTTGAGCGTGTCTGCGAGCGAAACCGCGTAGGCGACCATTTTCTCCGGATCGCATCGGACATGCAGTTCGGGTCGCTGGCCGCCGAAGACCCGAGCCTGGGAGACGTGTGGAATGAGCATGACTCGCTGACGAACGTGTTGGGCTGCGGCGACGAGTTCTGCCGACATTCGTTCTTCGGTCGCCAGCGTCAGCCAGATGCCTGGCCAGGCATCGCCAGCAATGAATGTAACGGCCGGCGAATCGGCTCCGACCGGAAGTTGTGTCGCGGCGGAGGCGACTGCTTCAGTCACTGCCTTTTTCGCGCGATCAAGGTCGTGATCGGGCGGGAACTGCAAAGTCACAATGCTCTGGCCGTCGCGGCTCGTCGAGTTGACCACCGGCTCGCCGGGCAGTGCGCCCAGCGTATGCTCGAGCGGCAACGTCACTTCCGACTCGAGTTCGAGTGCCGTCGCTCCGCGAAACTCCGTCGTGACGACAATCACGCGGTTGGTCACCACCGGCGCCTCTCCCGCTCGGCTTGCGCAGCCGGCCAAGAGAAACGCGAGGCAGGCCGACACAACTGCGGCTGAGGCAAATCGCAAACGCATGAGAATTCCTTGTCGGTGCTGTCGGTGGCCTCTGTGATGCCGCATTGACAGGGTCACACTCACGCGAGTTTGCCGTGACCACCGTCCGGTCATGTCATGATTATTGATGCGGGAATTCCAGTTGACAAGCGAGAGGCCGTCGTCCCAGCACGTTGCGTGTCCGGCATGTCGTTGGGGTGATTCGCGGGAAGCGTACCCGACGCGCCTGACTGGCGCGACGCGGCGCAAATTCTCGGTGGATCGAACGGTCTACGGTTGTCGGGGTGGATGGCCCGTAGTGGTTCCACTCTCGGCCACTGAGCACGCCCGCATTGGATCGAGTTGAGCGATAGATATTCTGTGGCGTCGACAATCGTACGTTATGCCAAATCAGTCTTGAGTAAGACCTGAATATCAGGTTGGCCCCTTAAGTCGGGGACGTTGTTGGACGCTTCACAGCTGCGTCGGTGTGTACGACCGAGGTTGCAATCGACCTCCGATCGACCGGTTGTTGGTCGGTGCTCCCAACACAGCCCATGGTCCGAACTTCGTATGACCTGCTTTCCGGTGATAGGGTTGTGACGAAGAAGCAGTTGCGCCCGCCCCAAACAGTCAAGTCAGCCCCCAGGGACTTACCTCGAACGTGTTCCCGGGAAGAAAACCGCGAACAGTACGCGTCACTTCGATTTACGGCGGTAGGTCATACCAACGTCGATCGCCGTCCGCACGATCGGGACTCCGTTGCGCCACACGCCGACCACGACGGCGGTCAGTCCCATACCCAACACGACCGCTAGACCGCGCCCCGCGCCTTCGGTGACCATCAACACGGCGCCCATCACGAAGAGCAGGGCCGAAACCGTCGGCAGTAGAATCATGAGCATTCCGGACCGCTCGTCAAACACTTCCCTCCAGGCGGGCTTCCTGGAATCCGCCACGACCAACCCCCAACCCTTGATGGCGAACTGGCAACCCAACGGTGGAAAAATGGCACTCAGCGTGAGGAGCCCAGCCGCGATGTCCATGTCGCCGTGCCCAAACGCGGCCACCGCTACGCCGCTCAGGCCGAACAGCAGGTGGAACATGAACAGCGTTGCGGCAACGATGGAAGCGAATTGAAGCGGACGCGTGCAGAGGTACAGAGTGCTACCCAGCACGACCATGCTCAGCAACAAGAATGGAATTGTCGCGGAAAGTATCGCGAACTTCAGAGACAGCTCCGCGCCGATGACGCCCAAAACGAGCACAACGACGGGCAGCAAAAACAAATACAGGTACCCAGCGGCGATCGCGCCGGCTTGCAGCAGAATGCCGGTTCCCAATCGCGCATGTGGAGTATCCGTCGATTTCTTTTTTTCATCTGTCCGGGAGCCGGGCCTGGCAGTCTTGAGACTCCCAGTTCGGATCCGCCAAGCGACGTAGCGGGCAATTCCAAGTCCGCAAAGCCCGACGGGTCGAGGCTGTTTTCCAATTCCCCGCTCAGAACGCCGCCCGCCAGCAGCGGGTCGTCCTGGGGAAACGTGTCGAGCGCGGCGTCGCGGTCAAGCGGTTCCAATGGCGTGTCTTCCACCGGGCGGCGTTCAAGGCGAAACGACGTCTGGCAGGCAGAACACTTGACGCGCTTTCCCACTGCGGTGTCAGGGGCACGAAGTCCCTTGCCACATGTTGGACAATTCGTTTTCATGAATCAGTCATTCCTAAGGCCTAGCAGGCTGCATGCTGACGCGACACGCATGGGGAATGAAAAGAAGACGCTGCGCTTTTCATCGGCCGCGATAAATCGTACCAGTCCACGCCCCATTCCGGAACGATTCTCTCCATGACGTGTTGACCCAGCGATGATGTGCGTCACCCGCGACTCCAACATGATCCTAGGCAGCAAAAACGGCAATTCCCAGGGAACTGGCTCGATCGAACTCTTGACGATCCCCAACACACTGGCCGCAGAACGGCTTGAGTTCATGCGGGAGATCGCTGTTGCCTGGACGTCTTACACGTCCGGTGCCGTTTTCGCAAATCCCGAGACAGCATCGGCGTCGACACGTCTCCCTGACCGATGAACTTCGGCATCAAGACGTGCGCGCCATCAGAAAACACCAGCGCGGGGCGCGTCATGGATGCACTTGCTGACGCATCGAGCTCGTGTATCTTGGCCCCCTTTGGGGTGCTTTCATTACCCCCTTGGCGTTGATGGGGCTTGCTGACGCAGTGGGATGGATGGTCAACGTCTGCTTCGATTCCAGGGCTTCTTTCGTTCGCAAGAACAACTGAGCCGTGTTGACGATGTGGTCGAAGTGTGCCTCGCGGTCATACGGGCCGTCTTGGATCGAAGTCCGATACGCGGACAGAATGTTGTCGCGATGCCCGTGGTCGCGATGCCAAGTTCGATAGCGACGTTTCCGACTAA
>JAUIHJ010000104.1 GCA_030432015.1 bacterium | reverse complement strand
GCCGCTGGGAAAAAGATTCCAGCGAGATGAAGTTCAGCTACGACTACTGGTATCAGCCGCGTCACAACGTGATGGTCAGCAGCCAGTGGGGTGCTCCCAACACGGTCCGCCAGGGCTTCAAGTTGGAGGATGTCAAAGCCGGCAAGTACGGACAGTCGCTGGATTTTTGGAACTGGGAACAGCGGACGATCGAACAGTCGATCGACTTGGGAAGCGAAGGTCTGATTCCCCTGGAAGTGCGCTTTCACCACAACCCGGACAGTCCGCACGGCTTTGTGGGCGCGGCCCTCAGCAGTTCCATGTGGCATTGGTACAAACAGGCGGAGCAATGGAAAGCGGACAAGGTCATTCAGGTCGATCCGGTCGAGGTCGAGGGCTGGCCCTTCCCGGTTCCCGGCTTGATCACCGATCTTGTGCTGTCGTTGGATGACCGCTGGCTGTATTTCTCGAACTGGCTTCATGGCGACATCCGTCAGTACGATATGCAGGATCCGGCGAATCCCAAGTTGACCGGACAGCTCTGGCTGGGGGGCGTTCTGCAAGAAGGGGGCACGCGGGGCCAGCATACCTTGGAAGGTGGTCCGCAGATGCTGCAGCTTAGCTTGGATGGCAAGCGGTTGTACGTCACGAATTCGCTCTACAGCGCCTGGGACGACCAGTTCTATCCCAACCTGGGCCAGCGTGGTGCCTACATGATGCAGGTCGACTGCGACACGCAGCAGGGGGGACTGGGCTTGAACGACGCATTTTTTGTCGATTTTTCCGGCGAGCCTCACGGCCCGGTGCGGGCCCACGAAATCCGCTTTCCCGGTGGCGACTGCACGTCCGATATCTGGGTCTGACTCGGGTCTGCCGACAGCCTGGGCGGTCCGCGGTTGCACGGCCGTCGGCAACGGCCCCAACCAACGTTGACAAGCCGGGTTCCGACCCGGTTTTCGGCAGGGAAGCGTCGGCGGCTGGCCGGCCTTGGTCGCCCGTGCGACGTGTCGCGTCCGTCGATTCTCCCGCCGCGCAACGCCCGTCGATTGCCTGGCGACGCGTCGTCATCCCACCAAGGCGCCAACTCGCGAATGTAATACATTGATAAGCGCTCGTGAGGCGTCGTTCCATTGTGTGCGTCGCGGGCCCTCACGGCCGTAATTGTCATTATGGGATTTGAACGGAGCAGGGACTGTGAACGTACTCTTTGCCAGCAGCGAGGTCACACCCTTTTCCAAGACGGGCGGACTCGCGGACGTTAGTGGTTCGCTTCCTCCGGCGTTGGCCAGGTTGGGGCACGAAGTCACCGTCGTGACGCCGGCCTACCGCCATACCAAACAATTGGGTCTCGCGCTGGAGACCTTGGAAGTGCCGCTCGAGATCCCCATCGGCAGCAAGCTTGTCCGGGGAAGGGTCCTCCGCTGCCAAATGCCTGGCGGCGTGAACGTGATCTTGATCGAGCAGGATGATTATTTCGATCGTGCCCAGTTGTATACCGAGAACGGCAGCGACTACAAGGATAATTGCGAGCGTTATGTTTTCTTTTGTCGGGCTGTGATGGAGTTGATTCGGTTGCTTGAGTTGCCGATCGACGTGATTCATTGCAATGACTGGCAGACCGGTCTGCTTCCGGCACTCTTGCGAATTGAATACCAGCACGCACGTGGGTATGAAGATATCGTGACCGTCATGACGATCCACAACATGGCCTACCAGGGCCAGTTTTGGCATTGGGACATGTTGTTGACCGGATTGGACTGGAAGTATTTCAACTGGCGACAGATGGAATTCTGGGGCGATCTGAATCTGCTCAAGACGGGTCTGATCTTCGCGGACGGCATCACGACGGTAAGCGAACGGTATGCGGAAGAGATTCAATCGCAGCCAATGGGGTGCGGTCTCGAGGATGTGCTGGCGCAACGTCGCTCGGACCTGACGGGAATTATCAACGGAGTCGACTATGAGGTCTGGAATCCCAAGACGGATTCGCATCTCGCCGCCAACTTTGACGCGTCCGATTGGCAAGCTGGCAAAGCCTTGTGTAAGGCCGCGCTGCAGAGGGAACTCGGCATGACGGAGTCGCCGCGGACGCCGTTGCTGGGATTCGTGGGTCGCCTGGCGGACCAGAAAGGGCTCGACTTACTGGCGGAAGTGATCGGCCAGTGGGCGGGCACGGAGGATGTTCAATGGGCCATCCTGGGAACCGGTGATCCACGGTATCACCAATTGCTGACGCAGTTGGCGAAGGCGCACCCGGGGAAGATTGGCCTCTCTTTGGCGTTCAGCGACTCGCTCGCGCATCGGATCGAAGCGGGCATCGATATGTTCATGATGCCCAGTCGCTTCGAGCCGTGCGGCTTGAATCAGCTGTACAGCCTCAAGTACGGGTCGTTGCCGATCGTCCGTGCGACCGGTGGTTTGGCCGACACCGTGTGCGATGCGAATGCCACCACGATCGCCAATGGGACGGCCAGCGGCTTTGCGTTTGTCGACTATGATACGCGCGAACTGGAACAGACGCTGGCCCGCGCCGTGGCAATGTACCGCGATCAACCTGACGCGTGGCAACGCGTCGTCGGCAATGCGATGCACCAGGATTGGTCATGGGAAGCGAGTGCCGGCAAGTACGCCGAACTCTATGCGTCGTTGGCGGCCCGGCGAACGGACTCGCGGGAGAACGTGGGCGAGACCAGCTAAGCATCGGTCCTATGCCAACCGTGCAATCATTTGGAATGCCCGCTTAGACGGAGTCCCCACGCGACCGATGTCAGAACTTCGCCAAGATCCGTTCACCGACCGCTGGGTCGTGATTGCCAAGAACCGCGCCGAGCGGCCACAAGAATTCACGCAAGTTCAGTCCCGCCGAAACGCGACCGATTGCCCGTTTTGCCGCGGTAACGAAGTGGAAACCCCCACCGAAATTGCCCGCTACCGGGCGCCCGGCGAGAGCCAAGATGACTGGCAGGTACGCGTCGTGCCGAACAAATTCCCCGCCGTGCGGTTAACCACCGACAGGAATGCCGAAGAGGGCGTTGGCGGAAATGGAAACGAAGACTTCATTACCGGCCCGCTGTACGGTGAAGGTGTCGGCGGGTTGGGCCAGCGGCAACTGGCCGTTGGCGTTCATGAAGTCATCATCGAATCGCCGAAGCATGTGGCGAGTTTTTCTGAACTGACCGATCTGCAGGCGGAACTGTCCTTCTTGGCGTATCGCGACCGCTTGCTGTCGCTGCAGGCGGACCCGCGTCTGGCGTACGGGATGGTCTTCAAGAATGCGGGTGTCGATGCCGGCGCATCGCTGGAACATGTGCATAGCCAATTGATCGCGCTGCCGTGGATTCCACCCGAAGTGCAATACGAGCTCACCAAGGCAAACGAATACGCGGCCCTGCATGGTGTGGGCATGATGACTGCGATCCTGGACGAGGAAGTGTCGGATGGACGGCGGCTGATTGCCAACTCCGATAACTTCACGGTTTTTTGTCCGGCAGCCAGTCGGTTGCCGTTTGAAACCTGGATCGTGCCGCGTCGCCCTGCACCACAATTCGAATGTGAACCAGACTTCATTCTGACGGAAGCGGCTCGACTGGTGCGCGACACGATCGTGCGATTCGAAAAGATTGTCAATCGTCCGGCGTACAACTATTGGCTGCATTCCGCGCCGCTACGCGATGCCACCGGTCGCATTCATTGGCGGATTGAGGTCGCGCCCCGATTGGCTCGGTTGGCGGGCTTTGAGATCGGCAGCGGATGCTTTATAAATCCAGTAGCTCCTGAAGATGCAGCGGCTTGTCTACGATAAGTTCAGGTGGTGATGCCGATTGATCGGAGCGGGCAAGATGATCGCAACAGAAAGACTAGATAAGTTGTTCCGACTTTGCCGATAAGAGACCGAGCGTCGCGTTTAATGGACTCCCATCAGCGACGCGACTGCTTCCGCTTGTATTGCTGGCATCCGACGAATTCATTCAAACATAGCAGATTCTCACATGACAAATCCGATCCGATTCTGCTTGGTCCTGCATAACCACCAACCCATCGGAAATTTCGATGGCGTCTTCGAGCAGGCGTATCTGGACAGTTATTTGCCGTTCCTGGATACCTTCGAGGGTTATCGTGATTTACGGATCTCGCTCCACACCAGCGGTCCGTTGATGGAATGGCTGGACGAGAATCATCCTGAATACGTGGATCGCCTGGCGGCTTTGGTGGAAGCAGGGCGAATTGAGATTATCGGCGGTCCGTTTTACGAACCCATTATGACGATGATTCCCGGGCGCGACCGAATTGGTCAGATTCAAACCTACGCGGATTGGCTGGAAAACCGCCTTGGTACCCGGCCTCAAGGAATCTGGATGCCAGAACGCGTCTGGGAGCAATCGCTGACATCGGACGTGTCCAAGGCCGGGGTCAAGTATACGCTGCTGGACGATTGCCATTTCCGCAACGCGGGCCTGACGGACAACGAACTGCTGGGCCATTTTGTCACCGAAGACGACGGGCACCTCCTGTCGATCTTTCCCGGCAGCGAACGCCTGCGTTATTTGATTCCCTTCCGTGAGCCACACGAAACCATTGATTACCTGCGCCACATCGCCAACCAGTTCCCGAACTCGGTTGCCGTCTTTGGTGACGATGGCGAGAAATTCGGCACGTGGCCGGAAACCCATCAACATGTATATGGCAACGGTTGGCTGCGGCGCTTCTTCGACGCGCTGGTCGAAAATCGAGACTGGATTTCGACAACCACGTTGGCGGATGCGTACGAGAACACGCCCCCACAAGGCAAGACCTATCTTCCCGACGGCAGTTATCGCGAAATGACCGAATGGGTCCTGCCGGCAGAACAACAAAACCAGTTCGAGGATCTCGCCCACGAGATGGAAGCCGACTCGCGTTGGCCGGGTATCAAGCGATTCATTCGTGGTGGCTTCTGGCGCAATTTTAAAGTCCGATACCCTGAATCGAATGAAATGTACGCCCGCATGATGCAGGTCAGTCAGCGTCTTGAGCGGGCCCGCCAAGCGGCGGCAGATCCCGGCGTGCTTTCCGCGGCACAGCGCGAACTCTACCGAGGTCAGTGCAATTGCAGTTACTGGCACGGCGCCTTTGGAGGCATCTATCTGCCCCACTTGCGCAACGCGGTCTACAACCACTTGATTGCCGCCGACAATATTCTGGATAAAGCGTTCGCCAGCGGCGGTGATCAAATCGACGCGGCCGTCGAAGATTTCAACTTTGATGCGAGACCGGAAGTTCGGCTCACGACCAACAAGCTGTCGGTCTTCCTGGCACCGGCAACGGGCGGCCAGATTTATGAGCTGGACGTGCGTTCCATCTGCCACAATCTGCTGGCCACGTTGACGCGCCGGCCGGAAGCATATCACCGCAAGGTTCTGCAGGGCGCGCAGGGCGGCGGTGGCGACGTGGCCAGTATTCACGATCGCATTATTTTCAAACAAGAAGGATTGGAAAAGAAAGTTCGGTACGACGACTATCCACGGAACACCCTGGTCGATCATTTCTTGGGTCACGATGTGACGCTCGAGGCAGCTCAGGCGGGCCGGTTAGCCGAGCAAGGTGATTTTGTTCAGGGGCAGTTCGAGGCGAAGTTGCGACGCAGCCCGGAGCGGGTCCAGGTGCTCATGTCGCGCGAAGGCACGGTCGACGGAACGCCCATTCAGTTGACCAAGGGTGTCACGTTGGCAGCGGGCGGGTCGACGCTTGAAATCGCCTACCTGCTGGAGAACCTGCCACCCAACCGCGCCCTGAGATTTGGGGTCGAGTTCAACTTGGCGGGGTTGCCGGCCGGCGCCGACGATCGCTACTTTTATCTCGGCGACTCCGACAACCGCCAGGGGCATCTCGGCACCTGCCTCGATCTCGATGGTGTGGATCAACTGGGGCTGATTGATCAGTGGCTGGGCGTCGACATCGGCTGGTCGTCCGACCGGGCCGCGAACCTCTGGACGTACCCGATTGAGACCGTCAGCCAATCCGAAGGCGGGTTCGAATTGGTCCACCAGTCCGTGATTCTGCTGCCGCATTGGCGCGTCCAAGGTGATGCCACCGGGCGCTGGTCGGTGACGATGAAGCTGAACATCGATACCAGTTTGGCAGAGAGCCGGATGCACAATCTGCAATCGATTCAAACGGCGGAAAGCTTGGTCTCCTGAGGCCCATCCGCACTCGCCTGGCGCAGCAATAATCTGGCCTCGCTCCATTTCTGTTCCCAGCGGACGGACCGTGGCAATGCGTGCCGCAATGCGTGCCGCCGCGCCCCGCCCGTGCCTGGTACCCGACTTTCAAGTAACTGTCGGGTTGCCCACTTTTGGATTGGCAACGGAGCGGCACAATTGAGATAGCGTTACGGAAAAGTCTCTCCGACCGCGCGGTCTCGATCATGAATTCCCTTGGCCAGATTGTCTTCCAGACATTACAGCACGCCCGCTGGGTACCTCCTACGAATTCCTCCGCGCACGAAACGCGGTTTGCCGAGCTGGCGCCAGGGGATGACATCCTGCCGTTGATCGCGGCCGCATGGTCGCAAGCGAGCGGGACGGATGCCGAACTGCACGCATCCAGGCAGCGGCGTGGCCGCCACCTCCGTCAGTGGGCGCACCAACAAATCGCCCGCGGTGCTCGACTTGCCGTCGGCCTTGACCCGCCGCGGTGGGACGCCTTTCAACGGTGGAATGGCATCCGCCTGGTGTGGTGGCCAACCGGCGTGCCGGCGGGTGACCGCGTGGGACTGGTCAGTTCTCATCTGGGCCGCAACCTCAGCCACTATCGTGATTGGTTTCGCACGCTGCGAGCGGCCTGCGCCCGGATCGACGCGCGACGGGAGTTGCTCGTCTCTGTCGATACCGTAACGACGCACGACTTCGCACGTCGGGCCGCCGAACTGTTTGACGTGCCAATTCTCCGGCTCCAGCCACCCCGCCAGCGACAGACGGGCCGCGCCTGGTTGGAGACGCTGGCAGCACCAGAACGATCACCGTGGAGACTACGGTTGGGGGCCGTTCCCAGCTACAAGGATGCCGCGCCTGCGGGCACCGTCGGTTCAGATTCGACCGAGACGCATCGGTCCCACGCATTCAGATCCGACGCAAGTACGTCCGATGCGGGTCCGCCCGATTCAGCTGGGCCAGCCCCATGTTACGCTGCGCACGTCTCGCCACCGTTGGAGGTCGATCGATCGGCGGCGTTGCCCGAATTCGAGCAATCGCCCGTCGCCGATCGTCTGCTGATGACGGTCGCGGATCGGCTGCTGGTGTTCTATCTCCGTCGACGCGGAAAACTGCTGCCGTTGATTCGGCGTCGATTGGAAGATCCCGCCTGGCGACCGCAAACCACCTACCTGGCATTGGGGCCACAGCTTGTCCCTCGCGACATTGGCGACGAGCTACTGGCCGCCGGTGCGGTGGGTTGGGTTCTGAGGAAGGAATCGAGCGACCCACGGCCGACGAACATTTTGTCGGCCGACCCGGACCTGGCGCAGCGTTGCGGCGCGACTTCCTCCGGCCAGGCCCGCCACGCATCGTCGCGGATCATCCGGTCGGTCCCCGAGGATGCCGGGATCTATCTTACGCATTGTACGCGAGCCGCCCACGGCCCCTGGCCGGATCAGGCGGCAGACGAGTTTATAAGCGAACTGATCTTGTCGGAGGAAATCGTCGACCGTACCGCGCTGGCGACGTTGCGACGTATTCTCAATCAACAGCAAATTCTCGCCACGTCCAATGGAATTCGCGGCGGTCAGGCCTTGGTCAGCTTCACCGCGATCCCGCTGGGTGAACTCTCCCGCTATCGGACGTTTCGCGTTCATCGGGGACGTTGGGACTTTGAACCGTACGGAATCTGTATTCGGAGCGACTATCTACGACAGGCTGGCGCACGGCCGGTCTGCTACGGGGATCACGATCAATGGGAGGCGCTGGCCCCCGCAGACCGACCATTCTTTCAGCGGCAGTTCTCCTTGAATTCCAAGACCGGCGTCTCGATCGATTGGTCGTGCGAACGGGAATGGCGAATCCTGGATCATCTCGACCTGAGTCAAGTGGATGATGCGTCGGCGTTTGTATTCGTGCCTTCGATCGAGGAAGCTCAGCGTTTACAGCCCGGCTGCCGCTGGCGGATTGTCGTCCTGGAAACACGGTAGCCGCACTGGTTTGACTTCGTTAGATTCAAGTTGCAACGGGCGAATGACAACCGTTCGAACAGGGCCCGCCAGCGCATTGACCGTCTGATGATCGCAGGCGGGCCATTTCGGCGTTTCGCCTTCCCTGCGACCCCTACCCGCGTTTCCGTCGACTGCCTACTGCGAGAATGAAACATGAATCATCGGCTCATCTATTGCGTGGTCGCCTGGGCTGGCGCATTGACTGTCTCGGCCCAGGCCCAGACGAACGCAAACTCAGTGGGGGCGACCCATGCGGGGCCGACCGCGACGCTTCCGACGGAGAGACTGGCGGGCGAAGGGGTCTGGATCATGCCGGCCGTACGTCAATCGCCGCGACGGGCCCAGCGGGTCACGGTTTGGTTTGAGGATCAGTTTCTCGGCGACGGCGATTCGTATCGGCGCCGATCGGCAACCTTCGCCGATTGGAAGCGACGCGATTTGCGCGACGCGGTGGTCGCGACACTGAAGTCGCTGAACGAGCGATCCTACGCGGCTGCCAGCGCGTCGCTCGAACAGCTCGTTGCGGAGGGCACCATCGCCAATCTCGAGCGGCATTGGATTGTCAACGGTTTTAGTTGCGACGTCAGTCCGGAGAAACTTGACGAACTGACCACCGTGCCTGGAGTGCGTAAAATTTTCCGCACGCAGCGTCGCGGGGCGCCTCCCACCTCGGGAGCTCCCGTCGAGGCCGTACCCGCCGTGCGGCGCGATGCTTTTTCACCTGACGCCTACCTTCACCCCTGGTATACGCGATCGCTGCTGGCGGATCGCGTTTGGAGGGATTTTGGTGTGACTGGGCAGGGAACCTTGAACATCATCTCCGATTCGAATTTCGTGCTCACCGACAGTTTTTCCTACAACCTCTACCGCAACCCCAACGAAACTCCGGATAACGGCCTGGACGACGACGGCAACGGATTCGTCGACGACTATCACGGCTACAACTTTGCCAACAATTCGCCGCAGTTGTCCACCCGCACGGTCGCGGATGACGCGTTTGATGGTCGCTCGCTGCACGGGTCCATGTGCGCAGCCATCGTCTGCGGGGCAGGCCGACCGGACGCGAAGCACGAGTTTGGTTTGGCACCCGAGGGCCGTTGGAGTGGAGTGGTTGCCGGTCCGTATTTGGAAGCCGCCGTGCAGTGGGCCGTCGAGCAGCATGCCGATACGTACAGCATGAGCTTCTCAATACCGAACCTGGGGGAATATCGATCGCACTGGCGAAAGGTGCTGGAGCAGGGCGCGTTGTGCGGTGTCTATTTTGTTTCGGGCGCGGGGAACTTTGCCCAGTCCGAGACCGTTCCGGTCCAGATGCGAACGCCTGAGGACATCCCCGAGGTGGTGTTTGCCGCGGCGGGTGTGCAACGCGATCTGTCGCGAACGCCGTTCTCCAGCAAGGGCCCCGTGGAATGGAATCTGGAACACTATCATGATGGCCGCGTGCAAAAGCCCGAAGTCTGTGCCTTCAATATGGGCTTACCACTGATGGCGCCCAACGGGCAGGTCCGCTCGACCGGAATCAACGGCAACTCGTTCGCCGGACCAATGTTCTGTGGGGCGATTGCATTGATGGTCTCCGCCGATCCCGATCTCCTCCCCTGGGACCTGAAAGAGATCATCACGTCGACGGCCCTTGATGTCGCACACGAAGGCGTTGACGATGAGACAGGCTATGGCCTGATCAACTGCTATCGCGCCGTCAAGGAAGTCTTGCGCCGCAAGGCGCTTCGGGAAGGGAAAGAAGCTTCACAGTACGAAGGCCGCGAGGCTGGTGACGAGCTTGATGTCGCTGCCTTGCAAGCACGCACGAAGCCGCAATTGACGGTCGCCCGGATTCGACCACGCAGCGCCGCGGAGCAGGCAGGTGTTCGTGTCGGCGACGTCATTGTCATGTGTGGCGACAAAACGGTCGAAGATGCGCAGCAATTTCGTGCTGCTATGGCTCAAGCTTCCGCGGCGAACGCCAAGACGGTGACTATCGAATTCGAACGTGACGGAAAGTCGATCCACGTCGACTTGCCACTCGGCAACAGAGACGTGGCGATCCGCAAGTCCTTCGCCAACCCGGTTTTTCAGTAAGACCACTGCTTGTCAGTGGGACGGAAGTAGAAGGCCTCGACGGAATAAAGGGATTGGCGGCCAGTCAAGGAATCCGCACCACGGCCGGGCGAACGCAATGCGAGCCGGCCGGCGGCACACTCAGGTCACGGCACGCTGCGCAACACGGCCCGTTAATTGATTCGCCGCGCGCTCGGCTCCTACTTTTGTTTCCTCATCCAAGCAACCATTTTGCCGACTTCCTCGTGTGCCAAGAGTTGCGCGACCGTGTTAAAGTACCGCCCCAACTCCTTTTCGTCCGGAATCAGTCGATGCACACCTTTATGGCAATCACGGCAGACGGCAATCGTGGCCCGCATCTGCTCGCGCGTGAAGCGTTTTTTGAACCACTTGTTGGAATGGCAGGTCCGCGGGATCAGATGATGTTCGGTCGTTCCGCGTTTCGTAACCCGACCGCACAAGGTACAAGAGTTTTGCATCGCAAGGCGCGTTAGGATAGCAGGCACGCGACGTTCAAGGGGCCAAGTCGCCTGGAGCTGATCCGTCCCCGGTGGCCTTTCCTTCCAGTAGCCAACTGAGATTGAACCGCGCGACGTGGGAGCCGCTGTTTTCGAAATTGAGGTAAATCCATCCCTGGCTTTTTGTCCCGGGGCGGCCGGCGGCGAGTGACGAATAGGCGAAGCTGCCTTCTTGGACAAGCCGTTTCAAGGGCCACGTCTTGCCACCGTCAAAGCTGGCCCAAACCGTCCCGTGACTGCGCCCCTGCGCGGAATCACAATTGCTGTAAACCAAGATGTCCTGACCCTGGACTGGCAGGCGGACCAATCCTCCCATGCAGCCGTAATTCGTGTCTTGGGGTCCGTCTGGCAGGGCCTTGACGATCTGCCAATCGTGCCACGTCCGCCCGCCATCGAGACTCGACGCACTGCGCCGCCGCAAGGGAGGCTCGTTCTGGTTCTTATACCAGTGGGCGCGGGTGTTATAGTACAGCCGGCCGTCGGATAATTCGGCAATCGCCGCCTCGCCGGTTCCTTTATCGGCCGACGGTTCGCTGGTGTTCCAGGTCTTCCCGCCGTCATCACTGTAAATGGCCGTGGTGTAGTGCTCTGGCCATTGGTCGCGATGGTTGCGACCGGCATAATGCCGTGCCGCACGAATCAGGCGTCCTGCATGTTTTCCATGCCGCAACGTAATGCCCGCTTCATTCATGTGCATCGAGGGAACGTTGCCGTTGCTATCGGGTGTGATGCTGGCGTCCATTGCAGACCACGTCACCCCGTCGTCTGCGCTGCGGTAGATTGTCAGCGGCGCGGGCGGATGCTGGTCTTCCACAAACGCCAGGATCTCGCCATTGGTTTCATTGACGATGACCCCGCCTCCCATGAAGCCTTTGCCGACCTCGATCTCGGGACCCCAGGTTTCGCCCCCATCGTCGCTGCGGCGGGCGACGACGCCGCCCCATACCGCGATAACGGTACCCGCCTTGCTTACCACAATGTTCGGGAACCGACCTCCGGTATGCACTTCCTGCATTTCGAAACGGGGCGGGCCGAGAAACGCGGCCACGGGACCTTCCAGCGGCCTGTCGGCGGCGTTGACGGAAATGCCCAGAAGGGCACAAACCAGGGTCCAGGCAATCGTGAAAATGCTTGTTCTCATCATCGTGATATTGGCTCGAAGAAAGGTTGGTTGAGTGAACCTGGTACGTGTTCGCGTGCGGGCTCTTGGCAATCTCCGTGGCCGACGGCTGCGCCGGGATGGCCGCCGCGGAATCGCCCAAAAATCGCCGGCCCGATTCACGTGGCGCGGATCACTGCGAGGCTTCTTCGCGACGGACGTTTTCTGTTGCCGCTTGTCGCAGCAGTGCCACGGCGGCTTCGACCAGAAGTTCGCCTCCGCCCGGTCGAAGACCGGAGTTCGTCACTTCGTAACTACCGACTGCATAAGCTGCCCGGTTCGGAATGTAAAGGGTTTCGACCGCATTGGACAGCTCGACCATGATTGTCGTGCGAAATGGCGACGCCTGCTTAATTGCCAGTCCGAGTTCGACAAAGACCTCGCCTGGAAGACAGACGATTGCAACATCATGGCCGACCGCCATCACCGTCACTTCCACCGGTAGCATCGTACCAACGCCGGCCAGCGAATGGCTCAATCCCCACGTGATGTGGTCGGCAGTGACGGTGAATGGATCGGGATGAAGGAGCTGATCGAGGATCAATTTCTTGTATGCCGTGACATGATCGTAGAAGTCGACTTTCTCGCCACGATTTGCTAGCGCGACAATTTGCACGGATCGTTCGACGTCGTCGCGCGTCGCTTCCTCAAGAGGCAACTCCACAACCTGTGACCTGACGATCAACCTGGGATCATTGATCGGTTGTAATCGACTGAGTTCTGCCTTGATCGAGTTGCCAATCGAATCACCGATGAAATCAGCGCTGTTCCTTTCCACGGCTGTCGGATCGGAATGATTAATGTCACCGCAACACCCCGTGGCAAACACTGAAACGACGTCTGATCCAAGTTCCTTACGAAGCGCGCGTTCGATAAAGAATGGATAATCAGCACTCCACCGCATGCCGCCCACTGTGTCCAGGTGCAGGGCGAAGTTGCTGAGAATTCCGCGCGTGGCCCCGTCGACAGGATCGCGAATCGCCAGCAGCCCGATCTCGGAATCGATGGGGCCAGCAGCCCGCACGACCCCGGGATTGGTGAGTCGTTGCCAGGTCCGAACGCTGCCGTCCCGCATCACGAAACGCCGATTAAACGCAACCGGCGTCTTCTGCCGAGCCGCGCCGGCTACCAAAACGCTGGGCCGAGCGTTCTTGTGGGCCTCGGCGATGGCGTTCACCGGTTCAACAATGAGCTGCTCGATATACTTGGCCCGCAGCGCCGCTTGTTCCTGTTTGCCGAGATATCGATACAACTCCTTCATGTAATCCGGGGCGGTATGCGAGTGGGTCGCTGCGATCACGATGTTTTCCGCCGGGATTCCCGTTTTCTCTGCCGCCCGCCGGCGAATTTCGCGGGACAGGTCAGTGGCGATACCGATCAAATCGCAGACGACAAGCGCCGCGGTTGTCCCGCCGTCACGAAAAACGATCGCTTTGGCCTTGAGCGGATCGATCGTCCCTTCGGCCAGTCGCTCGTGATAATAGCCGGCCATCGGGAAGCCGACCGGCGGCGTGATGTCGGTCTCGGCGACCCCGACCGCAATCGCGCCGCCCGGGCGAGACTCAGGTTGCAGGGGCGCGGCTTCGGACAACGCAACCATCGACAGAATCGAACTGGCCAGCAAGAGCCAACGGCAGTTGATGTGCATCGACCTCATCCTTCCTGATTGGTGCCGGCCGCGGATGCCGATTCGTAGAACCAGGTGACGGGAACACGCGTGATTTGGAGCGAATTCAATCCAGGATACTCGCAGTGCGCCAACAGCACGTGCTCACCCACAAACTCGATCGCGGTGTAACAATACCAGCCTTGCGGATCGGTACCGAGATTTTGAATGTGCTGCCAGGTGGCGCCCTCGTCACGGGAGATCGCGGCCGAATACGGGCGGCGACCGATTGGCTGGGCGACGGCGAGCGGATCGTCGCCGTTATTCCACACCAGCAGCAAGTCTCCTGTCGCAGGGATGCGTTCGATCGATGCAGGCGATGCGGTGGGCTGAGGAATGTTGGATCGTTTCAGCGGCGACCACGTTTCGCCTCCATCCAGCGAGCGCGAAACGAGCTGACAATTGCGGCTGCGGCAAAACATCAGCAATTCGCCGTTGTTCAGCTCGACCACACCCGGCTCCTGGGCAAGCATTTCGGATTCGAGCGTGCTTTTCCCGAGACGCCACGTCTTGCCCTGGTCATCGGACAGGTAGCAGACCATGTTGGCGGAGCTTTCCCACTTCTCCCACCCCGGCAGATAATGGACGGCCACCGGCATGACCAAGCGGCCGGACTTCAATTGTACGACGCGATCATTATTCAACACCCGATAGCCCGGCTGATCTTTCGGGACCACGTGCCGTGGTTCAGACCAGGTCGCCCCTTCATCCGAACTGGTGCGCATGAGGATGTAGTCGAGATAGGGATACTTCGAGCCGGACGGGCTGTTGTATTTTTGAACGTAAAATAGCGCGATCCGGCCATCTCCCAGCCGCAACAGCGAGACGGACATCAGGTTCGCTTCGCCCGCCTGACGCGCGATGATTTGCACGTCGTTGCTGCCCCAGGTCTTTCCGCCGTCAGTGGAATAGCGGCCCGCGAGCTCTGCCGGCGCATGATCGCCCGTCCCGATGAACTTCGAATAAATCAACAGCAGTCGCCCATCCTTCAGCTGGATGAAGTCTCCTTCACTATTGCGGCCGTTGTTCGGTCGAGGCGCGATTCGAAGCGGCTTTTCAACTCCCGCTGCCACGCCTTCAGGCGGCCGATCCGCAGCAGGGGCG
>JAUIHJ010000103.1 GCA_030432015.1 bacterium | reverse complement strand
AAGTTGCCGATGTTGTTTCGGATCCATGGCCTGGGACCGCCGCCGAAACCTCTCCCGCGATGGCGGTCCATGCACCCCGCGTTTCCGCCGCGGACGACGGCGCTGCCCGCCTCATTCCAACCGCTGTCCCGCCTGCGAGCGTCATGCCCATCGCGGAGCAGGTAAGTGCCTCCGATTCTGTGGCGGCTGCCAGCGACTTTGGAATCGCCACGATCGTCGCGCCCGGATTGCCGACCCTTGAAGCCCACACCAGGGAGCAAATGCCCCGTGTTCGTTGATGCCGAAACGATTCGTTTACTGTGGCCCGAGATCATTTTGATCGCGATGGCTTCGTGGATTTACCTGGCGGGTGCCTTTCAGCCGCATCGTGTCTGGTGGACCTGCTTTTCGCTTGCCGTTTACGCGGTTGTCGCCTATGTCCTGCTCGGTACTGAATCGTCGATGTGGATGCCCGAGACGGCGCTCCGAGGGATAAGCGGTCCGTTGCGAATCGACTTTATGGGGTTCGTCTTGCGTTGCTTTTCAGTACTGGTCGGCGTCCTCTTTACGTTGATTGGGACGCGAGGTAGCAATCGGCAATTGACAAGCGAATTTGTGGCCACCGTGATGCTGCTGGTGGCTGGCCTCATGCTGGTCGCTCGCGCCAATAATCTGGTCTTGCTGTTTGTCAGTCTGGAGATGATCTCCATTCCGACGTATGTGCTGTTGTATCTGGGACGACGTGACCGGGCGAATTCGGAAGCGACGATCAAGTATTTCTTCTTGAGCATCCTCTCATCCGGGCTGTTCCTTTACGGCCTCAGTTTTTTGTACGGAATCGCGGGAACGACAATCTTGATTGGGACGGCTGGGCAGGCCAGCGTGCAGTCCGTGGCACTGGGTGTCACCGCCGTTGATGGCGAATTAGTGCATTCGCTGGCTCCCATAGCATTGGTGTTGCTGGTGGCCGGTCTGGGCTTCAAGATCGCGGCCGTGCCGTTCCACTTTTACGCGCCCGACGTCTACCAGGGCAGTTCGAATTCCAACGCCGGTTTGTTGGCGGTCGCGCCCAAGATTGCCGGCATCGTGGCGATGTTGCGGTTATTGGTCGTGGCGATGCCGTGGGCTGCCGACATCGGCTGGCAACTCGCGATCGTGCTCGCCGTGTTGACCATGACAATCGGCAACGTCTGTGCTCTGTGGCAGACAAACATTCGTCGCTTGATGGCGTATTCGTCAATCGCTCATGCCGGCTACATGTTGATCGGCGTGGCGGTTGCCTTTGCGGTGCAGGAAGGCACTTCGGCGTCGGGTGGGATTAGTGCCACCTTGTTTTACCTTCTGGTCTACGTGTGCGCGTCGTTGGGAACGTTTGCCGCGTTAGTGGTTCTTGGATCGAGCGACCATGAAGTCAGCGGCATTGACGAGTTGGCTGGATTGGCCCGCAAGCAACCGGCGATTGCGGCGGCGATGGCGGTTTTCATGTTCTCGCTGGCCGGCATTCCACCCTTAGCTGGATTCTGGGGCAAGCTGACCCTGTTTTCGAGTGCTGTCAACACGGCCACCGCCGCTGCGGACAATGCCAGTTTCGGTCGCTGGTTTACCCTGCTGGCCGTCGCCGGGGCGCTGAATGCTGCCGTGGCGGCCGCGTATTATCTGCGCATTGTCGCGAGGATGTATTTCCGCCCTGCACAATCCGACATTCCCGCCAGCGGCGGGATCGCCGCCAGGGCGGCCATGATTTTGTGTGTCGCCTTGGTTCTCGGTTTAGGGCTCTTTCCGCGAATGGCGGTTGAAGTGACCCACCTGGCCGAAGCGGCCGTTGCCCCTATGGTGACCGTCACCAACCATTCACCCGGAACAGGCGCGGCATCCACTCACCCGCCACAGTTGGCGCACGACCAGCAGTCGGGCAAATAAACGTCGCCAGTTGTGCGGTTCCCGCTGGGGTGCTCACTACGGGTGTGCAAGTGTTCTTTGTTCGCGGGTGCATCGTTTGAGAACGACGACGATCCGTCCTGGCACGGCTGCGCACCACACGATCGGGCACGACAGCCAAGTTGGAGGCTGCTGTGTATAATGTCGCCGCCGGCTGTGCTGGCCGGGAACCTTTTCAGTCGAGTTGTTCATGGCGCGAAAACGATCCGTCTCGAAAGAGTTGATGAATCTCCTCGAAGCGAGTCCTCGGCCAATTTATGTGCTGGATGATCGCCGGCGGATTGTCTACTGCAACGGTGCCTGTTGTGCGTGGCTGGACACATCACCGGAGAACCTGGTTGGGCGGCAATGTAATTACAGTGCAGGTTCGGCGGCGCCGGGCGACCTCGCGGCCGCGCTCTGCCCGCCTCCGGAGGTCTTTCGCGGCGCCTGCCTGTCGGCGGAATTGGTTTGCCTGGTTGCGGCCAATACGGTGTCCCGCCGCTTGGCAAGTTTTTCGCCGTTGAGTGCCGAACCCTTAGAGCCGATCGGGGTCATCGCTGTGGTGGAAATTTCTGAAGCAGCGCCTGGTACACCGGTCGAAACAGCCGCCGACGAATCTCTCCACCAGCGGCTGCAGGCCCTGGCTGTTTCGTTGCGAAATCGATACCGGACCGAGCGTCTGGTCGGCGACAGTGCCAGCATCGCGCGCGTCCGAGATCAAGTTGGGTTGGCGATCGCTGGCCGAGGCCGTGTGGCCATCAGTGGGGGCGTTGGCAGTGGATGCGAAAATGTTGCCCGCACCATCCACAGTGGCGAGAACCCTGCCGCGGCGGGGCCGCTCATGCCGCTTTCGTGCGATCTCATGGATGCCGAGCTTTTGCAGACGACGGTCATGGCGTTCTTGCGACGCTGTCTCGACGTGGAAGCGTCGCGACTGGACCAGGGGCGGGGCGAGGCTGCGAGCAGCGAACCGCCGGCTGCCGAGATCGCGCACTCCGCGCGTCAGGCAGTCGGTACGTTGTTGCTCCTGGATGTCGACAAGCTGTCACTGGACGCGCAGTTGGAGATGATGGCGTTCTTCGAGTTGCCGGTCTTCAATTTGCGCACCATTGTGACCTCGCAACGCCGGTTGCTGGAACTGGCAGCGCAGGGGCAATTTCACCCGCCGTTGGCATTGGCTTTCAGCACGCTTGAAATCGTCTTGCCCCCCTTATCCGAACGCCGACAGGATATTCCGTTTCTGGCGCAGCAATTTGTCGAAGACTTCAATTCGACAGGGGGCCGCCAACTCAGCGGCCTAACCACGGACGCACTCGACCAACTCTGCGCGTTGCCGTGGAACGGTGACGTGGACGAGTTGGCTGACATCATTCATTGTGCGTGTCAGGCGGCGGATGGACCGCGTGTTGGCTTGTTGGATCTCCCGAAACGGGTGACCCTTTTAGCTTCGGCGGCAGCGCACCCGCCACCGCCCCAAGACGAGACGATTCAGCTCGATGAGTTCCTCGCTGAGATTGAGGGCGAGCTGATCTCTCGCGCCATGGAGCGGACCGAGGGAAATAAGTCGCAAGCTGCGCGATTGCTTGGCGTGACCCGCGCCCGCCTGTTGAGGAAGCTCGGTCCGTCCGATCAGCCCATTTTCGTCGAACAGCCCGATGACGACCCTGCTGTGGACTTGTAGAGTTCACTCAACGGACCGGGTTGTTTACCGATTTTGCCCACTATCGATTTTTCGGTGCCTGGCATAGGATATTTATGACTCCAGGGTTGAACTGATGACAGGTGCGACATTGCTCGTTTGTGAATCGTCGAACCGATGGACGGTTGCCCTCCGCTGGGGATTGGGCAGTGATCCGGCGCGGCTAACCGTGACGCATGATTGGAACGACTGCTGGATGAGGCTGGAAGACGCGCCGGCCAGCTTTCTGGCCTTGGAACTGAACGAAGTGAACTTGGAGTCCAGCGTCGGACGGCTTCAGGATGTGGCCCGGAAATTTCCCCAGGCTCGGGCGTCGGTCATGTGTGATCGTTCATTGGCTGCCTGCCAGTGGGTCATGCGTGAAGCCGGTGCCGTCCATGTGGCGGTTTCGGCACGAGACATCGCTGCATTGATTCGCCTGGCACAGCGCCATTTTGAGGCGGTGCGTCAGCCCGAAGTCGGGTATCGCCAGGGCGTGTGGGATCGCCTCCCGTGGCAGCATGTCCAGACGAAGCGGATCACGAGACAAGATCAATCCACAGAACATCAGCCGTAGAATAAGGAAACATCATGCCCTCAGGACAAGTTGATCAAGCGTCGGTCGAGGCAGCGTTGGCGGGTTTTTCAGATCCCGAGACAGGCCGTAATGCGTTGCATATGGAACAAATTCGGGACATTAACATTGAGGGCGACAAGCTCTCACTGACGTTAGCCTTGACGACCTGGGCCGCCCCGATCTGGGATGATGTGGTGACCGATCTTCAAGAGCGGTTGCAGGCCCAGCTACCGCAGCTATCGGAGGTTGTCGTTAACCGCGCCGTGCACGAGCGGCCCCCCAAGCCGATCGGCGAGATCAACCTGACCGCTAAGAGCGTGATTGCGGTGGCCTCAGGAAAGGGGGGCGTCGGCAAGAGCACGATGGCCGCCAGTCTGGCGATCGGACTGAAGCGAAGTGGTGCCAGTGTCGGGCTCATGGACGCCGATGTGTACGGTCCCAGCATCCCGCATCTGCTGGGCGTCAACCAGCGGCCGGAAGTTGTTGATAACCGCATTCAGCCCGTGGACGCGGACGGGATCCCTGTGATGTCGATGGGATTCATGGTGCCGCCCGGTGAAGCGGTCGTCTGGCGAGGTCCGATGTTGCACGGCGCGATCACGCAGTTCCTGCGGGACACGAATTGGGGCACGTTAGACTATTTGATCATCGATATGCCGCCGGGTACGGGCGACATTGCCTTAACGCTCTCGCAATTGCTGCCGCTTACGGGGGCGATGGTGGTCTGCACACCGCAGGAGGTCGCGCTGTTGGACGCGGTCAAGGCGATCGCGATGTTCCGCAAGGTCAACATCGACGTGCTGGGTATGGTTGAGAATATGAGCGGATTCGTCTGCCCGGATTGCAACAAAAAATATGACATTTTCGGCAGCGGCGGTGCGCGGGCCAGCGCTGAGGAACTGAACGTTCCGTTCCTGGGTGAAGTGCCGATCAACATGCAGATTCGCGAGTTCGGGGACGCCGGTACGGCAGGTGCCAGTTTCGATGACAACGTTGCCAGCTCGTACTTGAACAAGGTCGTTTACCACTTGGTCAAGACGCTCGCCAACGCGAACGCCGCCAGCCCCAAGATCCCTCAGCTGCCCGTCCTGTAGCCGGCGGACGGAGTTACCCGGACCGCAATTCCTGCCCTGTTTGCCCAGGCAAAGTGCACGGACCTTCACGGGATTCGACGCCTCGCGGGTGGTCGAGTCCCGCTGTGACACGGGGCTGGAACGGGAAGATACCCGGCGGAACTTAAAATGGACGGAAGTCGTCCAAGAGATGATACCCCGGCCGTGCCGATCAAATTGAAATCTGCGAAGTATTGTTGACACACGGCCGATCGCCCCTATTCTGAGAGGTTGGCCCGAAGGGGGTGGTTCGACCACCCCGCTGGCCGGGGAACGAGGAGATCTTCTTTGATGACAAGACGCACGAGAACGGGGAATTCGCCGGGCTACCGCTGGCGGAGCTGGGGGCAGTTGCTGCCTCGTCCGACCCAACCTGCACGGCGATCGCGGCGAGTTAACATGCGGTTTGAGTTGCTCGAAGCCCGGCGAGTGATGTACGGCGCAGATTTTCTCGAAATGGCCGAAGGGGAGGCCGGTAGCCAGGTCGAGGAGTTTTCTCTGACCGACGTCAATCCGGAGTCGGCAAAATTCAACCAGTCGGTCTCCCCCAGTGACTATTTGCAGAAAGCTTCCGCCTGGTATTTTGGTCATTCGACGTGAAGTTACTGCCGTAGCCAGTTTGGCTACTTGAACCAGTTGCAAGCGGAACTGGATGCGACGCACCCGCAACTTGATATCGAAATTGTCGGCGTGAACGAGCTTGGTCGCGAATCGGCAAACGCGTTAATGACGGCCGGGCGAAGCTTGCCTTGGCTCCAGGATGTTGACGCAAACAACAACCAGATTTCCGATGTTTGGCGCGAGCAGTGGGACGTGGTCTATCGTGATGTCGTGATCGTCGACAAGACGCTTACCGATTTAGGCGCGTTTAATCTCACGACCTACGACTTGGCCGACACCGCGACCTACAACGCGTTGCGTGAGATCTTGTTGGATGTAGCTTCCGACCAACCGTTTTGGCAAAACGAGACCAATGCGCTGGACGTCAACCAAGACGGGATCGTTTCGGCCCAGGGGGATGTGTTGCCCTGTATCAACGAATTGAATAACCGCTTCCTGACGGACAACGCTGGCCGATTACCCGGCCTGCGACTACCGCCCTTGGCGAGCGAACCGCACCTTGATGTCAATGGCGACGGCCTGTTGACCGCCCAGGCCGACGTCTTGCCCATCATTAATTTTCTCAACAACCAAGGCAATGCCGAAGGCGAATCAACTCCCGCTACGGCGTTGGACTCCGTCGCAGAGATCGAGACGCCACGCGAAACCATCGCGCTTTCGTTACCTCAGCCCGAGCGTTCGCCTGCCGTTTGGTGGACCGTCAATGCGTCAACTTCCTCGGCTTCTGCTGGCGCAGCAACGGGCTTTGTGCCCCATCACCTGACGGCCAATGCAGATTTGGTGACCGTGCCACGAGTTGACGCCAGGGGGTTTCCCGCTGGCGCGAACGACGACTCGGTTGATGTGAATTCATCGGCTCGACGCGTGGCAGCCGCGTCGCCGTCGGAATTGATGATGCTTCACGCATCCCTTGCTCACCAGGGAAATGACGCTCTTGAAGAACTCGTTGACCTCCTGGCGTTCGATGCAACCGGTCGAACTGCGTCGGGCGGTGCCGGCTAAATGACCGAGTGCAATTCGGCGACAATCCGGGACCGGCTCGTTTTTCGCCGCCCAGTAGATTCAACAGCGGAACAACGGCCTGTCGGCGAAAAAGGTGCCTGCCCGGCTGACAGGGTGTGCGCCGCTGAATCGCGCTCGGCTATTTAGACCGGTTCGCTGTCGGCTGCGGCGGGAGCGAGGGCGAGTGCCTTTAAAGCGTCCAGGCTGGCCAGTACATCGTCGCGCGAGACCTGCTGCCAACCCTCTGCCTTATGGAACAGGACCGCCAGCTTGAACGATTCGAACGCCGCGGTAAGGTCGGCCGGCAATTCTGCCAGATTGGCGAACGGCCGGACGAAGTCGATCGTTTCACGCTCGTCGTCCCCTGCGTAGATCGTAGCGCCCTCTTCCCGCGCGACGCCGTCCACCGTCGCTGACGCGTCGCCGTGGGAATCTTCGTCACCGAAGTCTGGGCCATCGTGCCGCGGCCCATCAGCACCGGTGGACTGCACCTCCGCATAGGACCCTTCGACACCGTCTTGGGTTGCGTCGTGTGGCGGCTGGTCCAGCGCTGGTTCGAAATCTTCGTCAAGCTCGTTCTTGACAATGTCTTCATCGTGGGGTCGATCGCCTTCCAGCGAACCGAGCGTCTCCCAACGCTGTCGTCGCATTTGCGATACAGACCACCCGTTTTGCACGCCGCCTTCGAGCCACATTTCTGCGTCATCCCAGTCCAGCGCTGCTTGGAAGTGACTCCAATAGAGTCCCTCGAATTGTTCAAAGGACGGGCCGAATCGTTGGTATACGCGTCGGAGCCGACCGACGTGCTGGCCGGTCACGCCTCCTACCAGCATGGCCCAGGCTTCGTCCGAGTATTCTGTTGCGGGCCGATTTTCATCCGCGAGCTTTTCGCGCCACTCCGTAATAATGCGTCCCTTCTCCCAGTTGGTCGTACTGACGAGTTGATTCCACTGGCCGACAAACGGTTGCGAAGAGAGTTCGGAATCGACTTCGGCGGTTTCACTCGTGGAGAGATCTGGATCATTCATTTTGCGACTTCCTTATCACCTGTGGCAGCGACGGTTGGGAATCGGAGAGCTCAGCGCCCGGTTGACCTTCATACGTGACAAAATAATTGCGACGCGCACGTCTTGACGTTGCGTGGTACTTGGTGCCGACGGCATGTCACTTCATGGCCCGAACTGCAAACCGCTGGGATTTGTGGTCGGGATGCTCAATCGCCGTGAAGCGGCGACAGGAGTCGTTGTGTTGTCGGATTCCTGCCGCCGCATCGCGGCAAACAAACGTGCCGACGATCAACGCCAGCGAATTTGACGTTACCTGCACGATCGCTTGAATCTCGAGCATCAAGGATGACGAAAGCTGGCGCTGTCCAATCAGCAAGTTAGCCACCCGCTGCGTGATTGGCTAGGCACCCACGGAAGTTTGCGTGGGAGCAGCCATTGGCAAGGTGTTTTTGAGACCCGTTCGCCGTCGGCGGAGTGGGGAAAACTTGTCGATTCACACACGTTCTACGATCCAATCCGCTATTTCTGCCCGCGAGAAAAAAGCCTGGCGTTGCGGATTCTGTAGCTTGCCGAGACCGTACAATCGTGACGCCTTGCCCAGCACGAAAAGGCGGCTTGGTCCTAGGGAGTTGCCCTTGTTTCCGCTTTGAATTCGCACCCTTTGTGCGCACCATCGCAGAATGGTTTGTTGGCGGACGCCCCGCACCGACAAAGGGCGAAGGCGGGTTTGGTTGCATCTAACGGAAGGGGATTGCCTTCGCCATCGAGCAACGTAAATGGGCCTTCGATCAACAGCGGGCCGTGATCTCGAATTCGAATGGAAACGTCGGACATCGTTACTTCCTGCGGGTTTGATGGAATGGTCGAGCGAGGCGGACGAGGTATGTGGTAATTCCGTTGATGTTCGCATTTTACCGTATCACGATGCGCCGCGTTAGATGTCCACGGAACGAGTTGATGGACCGTTGATGGACTGCAGTGGGGCGGCAGGCAAGCGAGCACAATCACGTTTTTCACGTTTTTTTCTAAGAAACCGGCCGCTGAATCGTCTTATCAGCTGAAGGCCAATGCTCGGCGAGAACTCATGACAGATCGGCAGTACCGACAAACTGACCACCACGATCATGGCCGCTGGATCCATTCCGCTGTCCGGGAGTATGAGTGTGCGCTTGTACGCTATGCCACGCAAATTACGGGCGATGTGGAGCGTGGACGCGACGTTGTTCAGGACACGTTCCTGAAGTTGTGCAAGCAAGATCAAAAGCAACTCGATGGCCGGTTGGCGCAATGGCTGTACACCGTTTGTCGCAATCGGGCGCTTGATATCCGCCGCAAGGAGGACCGCATGAAGACGATGTCGCAAACTCAACAGTCGGCGCAGACCGACGCCGGCCCGGTCACGAGCCAAATTGAGCAACAGGAGGCCGTCGATCAGGTAACGCAGTACATGGACGGCCTTTCCGAAAATCAGCGTGAAGTGGTGCGACTCAAGTTCCAGAATGGCCTCAGCTACAAGGAAATTGCCGCCATTACCAAGCTCTCTGTCAGCAATGTCGGGTATTTAATCCATACAGCGATCAAGACGCTGCGCAAGGAACTGCAGGTTGATTGCGGGTAGGAGATCATGATTGGCTGCGGCGACAGGATATCAGCCATTGCACGGCGTTTCGCCGTTGGAATGGACAGATCGCACGTTGCAACGGACTCTGTCCGTTAGGAAATAAGGTACACGGGAGATAACGATATGATCGATTTCAATGACCCCAGGCTGACCGCTTTTGCATTGGGCGAGTTGGATGCGGCCGAGCACCGGGAGTTGGCTGCCGCCGTGCAAGCTTCGCCTGAATTGCAACGTGAGGTGGCCGCGATTCAGCAGAGTGCAGACCGATTGCAGGCCTCCCTGAAGACCGAGTCGTGCCCATCGCTGACCGACGAGCAACGCTGCGCGATCGTCGCGCAGTCCCACGCACCAGGTAACGGTGCCATGGCCACCGGTGAATCGTCCGCTGATCCGATGTCCGCTACGTCCGGCGCGTGGGTCGGACTGCCGACGGCGCCGATTTCCAGCCACTGGTCGCTGCGACGGTCGGTGACGTTCGCCGTGACAGGCTGCCTGTTGCTGGTGGTCTTGGGCAGCACGGCGGTCTTCACGTTCAATTTTTCGCCCCTGTCGCTGGCTCACCGAGACCATCCAGAATCGCCAGGCGTCAACGCCACCGTGGAACCGTCGTCCGACGAAACAGTGATGGGAGGGTTCAGCGTGGACCGTGAGATTCGGTCGCCGTCCTCGTCGGCAACTCCGGCCGAACGGGACTCTTATGGCGCCTTCGCTTCCGGCGGAGAAGACGGTTACGGTGGTCGGGGCCGGGGCGGACAGGCGCCGACGATTGGACGTGACGTTCAAATGCCGGCCGCGGATTTCGATATTCGCTTCGGTGGGGAGTCTGAGCTCGAGGGTCGCAATGCGTTGCTCGAAGAAGTCGAGGAAGAGCGGCTGGGAGTTGAACGGATGGGGGAAGCGACTTGGGAATCGCCGCGTCGATCCGCTGGCGAGCAGCTCGACGCGGTCCTACTGCCCGCGACGCCGAGCCCATTTTCCGCTGGCCAGACGCCGAATTCGCGCCGCAATCGAGGTGCCAGCCAGCCGGCGGCGTCGAACGGACCAGAGACGCGACCCGCTGTGGTTGATGAGTCGGCGCCGATTGCCGCGTCGGGCTTTCCGGATGAATCAGCCGAATTTCGGCTGCCGATGTTGCTGAAGCAGCAAGCCGAAAGCCAAACACGTGGCGATGCATTCAGCGAGGACGGTGCATCCGTCGACGATGCCAAGGCCAAGGCGTCACGGAGCTTGGGGGAACGCGAGGTCAAGGAATCGCTCGACCTGGCCAAAACTGGTGCCAAGGATGCTGGTAAAGCGTCGACCTGGAGGCGCGCTCGAGCAACACCGAACGCGTCTCAGTTGATGATCGGCGATCAGGACGGGTTGCCACTGGAAGGGATGCAGGTCAACGTGCTGGTGGACGGCTTTCGAGCTCGCGTGCTGTTGGATTTGTACTACTACAACAATCGAGGCCGTCGACTGGAAGGGGATTTCAAGTTGCGGCTGCCCAACGAAGCATCATTGTATTACTTCGCCTTTGGACAGTCGGCTTACGAGTATCGACCGATGGTCGATCAGTTGGCGAGCAAGGGGTTCTTGTCAGGCGACCTGCTCCGAGCTGCCAGTCTTGATCCGCTGGGAATCAGGACGGCGCGGCAGGAGAGTTGGAGCGACGTGAAGGAAGCGCGGGTTGTCCCGCGTGAGAAGGCGGCTCATGCGTACAGCGAGACCGTGCGCCGCCGCGTGGATCCGGCTCTGGTCGAATGGTCGGGGGCAGGCGTCTTCAACGCCCGCGTGTTCCCTCTGATGCCCAACAAGCTGCATCGTGTCGTGGTCGGATACGATGTCAACCTGCAGCAGGTTGGTGACGATCTGGTCTACGCCCTGGACTTGCCGGCGGACCAAGGGGAATGTGTGGTGGATCTGAACGTTTCCGCCTTGCCGGGCGTGACGGCTGAAGTGACTCCTGCGGCTCGCCCGTTCGTGTCCAGTGGTCGGGCTTACTACACCTTCAAGGACCCGGCGGACCAGGCGATCCACGTCCACCTCCGAAATGCCGGATCGATGCTGTTGACGGGGACGGACGAGCAGGCCGGGGCGTTTTTCGCAACGCGCATGACACCGGATTTGCCGGCCGACCAAAGCAGCGCCAACTCATCACGAGCCATGTTTCTGGTCGATACGTCGCTCAGTTCTCGGCCAGAGAAATTCAATGTCTGGCTTGAGATGTTAGAAGCTGTGCTCACCGAGAACCGCGATTCCATCGATGAGTTCGCGGTGCTGTTCTTCAATGTCGAATCTCGCTGGTGGCAGCCCGGCTACCGTAAGAACAACGCGAAGCAGGTGGCTCAACTGATCGAGGACTGCCGAACCTTGTCGCTGGAAGGGGCGACGGACTTGCGGCAGGCGTTACGTCAGGCGGTTAACCCGGATTGGGCAAAGGAGACGACCGTTGGGAACGCACCGCGGCCCGATCTGTTTTTGCTCAGTGATGGTGCCGTCACCTGGGGCGAAATGAATGTTCATCGTCTGAGCCAGACACTACAGCAGTCCGAGTTCGGTCCACTGTTCGCCTATCAGACGGGACTGACCGGAACGGCGGTGGGGATGTTGGAGCATCTGACCCGTGAGACCGGCGGTGCTGTCTTTTCGGTCGTCAACGCCAGTGAGATTCCGCAAGTTGCGCGAGCCCATCGTCAACGGCCCTGGCAGCTGGTCGACGTGACGCTGCCAGGCGGCAGTGACGTGCTGGTGGCTGGGCGACCGAAGTTTATCTATCCAGGCCAAACGCTGACGATCGTCGGTCGCGGCCAGCCGGATGCCGAGGCGACCCTGCGGATTCGTCGCGGAGCTCAGCAAGAGGTGGTCGAGTTGAAGCTTGACCGGGCGCTTGAATCAACGCTGGCTCCACGTGCGTACGGCCAGGTATCCGTGGGACAGTTGGAGGATCTGGGGAGCCAGGTCGAGGACGTCGCCATTGCCTACGCGCGGCATTTTCGCGTTACCGGCCAGACGTGCTCGCTGCTCATGCTGGAGAGCGAGGCCGACTATCAGCGCTTCAAGATCAAACCCGAGGAAGATGCACTTCTGGTTCGAACGAGTCCGGCCGCGGAACTGATTGCCGTCAAACTGGATGAGCTGGCCGAGCAACTGGGCGACGCCAAGACGGCGTTGATCGACTGGTTGCACAAACTGGAGCGAGCGCCCGGTTTGCAGTTCAAAATGCCGGCGGCACTGCGGCTGGTCGTGGAGCGATTGCCGGGCGAGGCGTTTGAAATCGAGACCGGTCGTTTGGTCTGCTCGCAGCCGAGCAACGAAGATACTCCGCAGGCGTTCTCACGCCTGCTGGATAGCGGACGACTTGACTACGCTACCGTAACGCAACACGCGACGCGTCGCTTCGAACAGGATGGGGCCGCTGACGCGCTGCGGACCCTTAGCAGCCTGGTGGAAAACAGCCCAGGCGATCCGGTGCTGGCGCGGGACGTTGCCTTCTCGGCCCTCGAGTGGGGGCTCGGCGGGCAAGCTGTGCACCTGCTGAAGCGAGTGGCCGACTTGCGGCCGTATGAGCCACAGACGTATCAAGCATTGTCCATGTGCTTCGTCGAAACCGGCAACGCCGATTTGGCGATGATCTACTACGAGGTTGCGTTGAATGCCACCTGGCACAATCGCTACCTTGATGTAAAGCAAGTTGTCGGCGTCGAATATCTCGATCTGTTACGCCGCATCGAGCGAGGTGACCTCGCGAGCCATGCCCGTGAATATGCAGTCGCTCGCCTCGAGACGATGCGGCGACGCGCGCCGGTCGACACCGCGGACTTGGTCGTGACGATGATGTGGAATACCGATCGAACCGATGTCGATCTGCACGTCATCGAGCCGACCGGGGAAGAGTGTTACTACGAACATCCTCGCACCGCAATGGGAGGCCGGATGACACGAGACGTCACCGAAGGGTTTGGGCCTGAGATGTACACACTGCCCAAGGCCAAGGCCGGCGATTATCGAATCCTGGCCAATTACTTTGGCAGCGACGCGAATCGGACGAGTCTACGCAGCAAGGTGTACGTGACGATCTATCGCAATTACGGCGACCCGAAGCGCCAATTGGTCGAAAAGCAGACCATCACGCTGGCGGATCAAAAGGAGAAACGCGAGCTGGTGACGGTGAAAGTCAAACGGTGACGTTGTGGATTCCTGGGAATGCCACGGTCGCCCAGCCTGCCCTGACTGCCCGGCATCGTGGGACTTCCCCCGCTGCCCAGCCCGATAACACCCAAGGGACAAAACGAGGAGCACGCAGCTTGGCGCTGGCCAACCCCGCATGTCGTTGCCCAGCGTCGCTCGACGCCCGGTGAATGGTCTGCTGAGAACGGAGCCGTGTCTTGCAGCGGCTCCGCGATGCGAAGTCCCGTTGCGTTCAAGGTTGCGTCGCAATACATCAATGCCGCGCCGCGGCAGTTCACCATCGCGGCAATTCAGCATGGCGGCAATTCAGCGAGCGCCGCGGCGGAACAAAAACAGCCCGCCGAAATCGGCAGGCTGCATTGAATGGTCGCGGTTCGCGTGGTCTGCTTATTCGCCCGTGTAGGGCAGCAGGGCCATGAAGCGAGCACGCTTGATCGCCGTCGTGACGATGTGCTGGCTGGCGGCTGAACAGCCCGTCTTGCGACGACCAACAATTCGCCCGTGGCGGTTAATCAGCTTCTTCAGCATTTCGACGTCCTTGTAATCAACGTACATGGGACGTGGCCGTTTGCCATCAACGAAAAGCGGATCCTTCTTCTTGGCTCGCGTGGTGAGCTTCTTGCGTTTTCGCGGTTTTGTGTTTCTTGGTCTCACGCTGCTTGTTTCCTAGCCACCAGGGCGTTTGCTGAACGAGTGGATTGGGTGGAATATCTGAATTGGGGGATGTCGTGGCCGGGCGGCAGGCGAATTTAACCGACGCAGCCCACGCGGATCGTCGATCAGCTGAGCGGACTATATTGCCCGCCTGCAAGCCTACGAACATCGCGAATCCGCAATTTTAGCCGATTTCTCGGGGCCTGCAAGGTCATCAGCAAGCTACTCGGGAAAGAACTTGGCCAGAGCCTTCGCGGTCGGGGGGCGGGTGACCAGGGAGACTCCGATCAATACCACGGCCGCTGCGACCGTGATCGCGACCACCGGCAGAAGCGGGGGAATCGCCCACCCGG
>JAUIHJ010000102.1 GCA_030432015.1 bacterium | reverse complement strand
CGGTGCTCCGAGGCTCCCGTCCTCCTTGACCGGGAAAGCCCGCCAAACCGGATCGCTGCCGTCACTATTGGCGACGTAGAGTGTCTTTTGGTCCGGCGAAAAGGCAATCCCATTCGGTCGCGACACGATCTTGGACTGCAGGCTGACCGTACCGTCCGGCTGAAGACGATAAACACCGCAGAAGTCGATTTCACGCAGCGGGTCCTGTTCACGTTGGGGCAGGCCGTAGATCGGGTCGGTGAAGTAGATATCGCCGTTGCTGTGGATCGCCAGGTCGTTAGGACTGTTGAATCGCTTGCCGTTCCAACGGTCCGCCAGCGTGACTTTGCCGCCCCCCTTGGTGAGCAGTGAAATGCGACGATCGCCATGCTCGCACGAGACCAGTCGGCCCACGGCATCCAGAGCCAGCCCGTTGCTGCCGGGTTCGCGTCCATAATCGGCGACGCCGGTATAACCTGCCGGTTTCATGAAGACGGAAACGCCGGACCCTTCCTGCCATTTCATGACCGCGTTCGGCGGGATGTCGGAAAACAGGACATAACCTCCAAATTTGTTTCCCTCTTCAGGCACCCAGACCGGCCCCTCGGCCCAATCGAATCCGCCACAGAGCACTTCGATTTTCGCGTCGGGGGCGAGCAGCGCGTCAAGCTCGGCCTCAAAGCGATCGACATGACCGAGTTGAGGAAAGTTGGTGGTATTCTGGGCGGCTACGAAGTTCGGGACGAGCGCGGCAACCACGCACGTCAACAATATGGAGTTCTTCATCAAGGTTGCTACTCCGACAAAAGGTTGATGGGTAAGCGGCGGACCGTGCTGGCGAATCATCATGCCAGGATCCCGTCCACAACGCGACCATGGACATCGGTCAAACGGTATTGGCGGCCCTGATATCGGAAGGTGAGACGCGTATGGTCGATTCCGCACAGGTGCAGCATCGTCGCCTGCATATCATGGACATGGACCGGATTCTCCGTGATATTCCAACCAAACTCGTCTGTCGCGCCGTATACGGTACCAGGTTTGACGCCGCCGCCGGCCATCCACCACGAATAAGCGCGCCCGAAATGATCGCGACCTTTGGGGCTCGCTGGATTTCCCTGGCCGAACGGGGTGCGGCCAAACTCGCCACCCCATACGACAAGGGTGTCGTCCAGCATGCCGCGCACTTTGAGATCCTGTACCAAGGCGGCCGAGGGACCTTCGGTATCGACACACTGCTGTTCCAATTGCGTGAACAGGTTGCCATGCTGATCCCAGCCAGAATGCATGAGCTGTACGAAACGTACACCCCGCTCCAGCAATCGCCGCGCTACCAGGCAATTATTCGCATAGGTTCCCTTGTTCAAGGCATCCGGTCCGTACCGTTCGATCGTCGCCGGTGTTTCGCTGGAAAAATCGATCAGATCCGGCACGCTGGTCTGCATCCGGAACGCCATCTCATACTGGGCGATCCGCGTGTCGATTTCAGGGTCAGCGTAGTCCGCCAGATGCGCCGCATTCATGGCGGCGATATCGTCGAGCAGCGCTCGCCGCGCCGCCGGGCTGATCCCCGGCGGATTCGTGAGATAGGGAACGAGATCGCCCGTGTTGCGAAAGCGCACGCCCTGATAACGACTCGGCAGAAACCCACTCCCCCAGTAGTAGTCAAAGAAAAGCTGCCCGCACGTTTTTCCTTTGTCGCTGGAGGTCATGACCACGAACGTCGGCAGATTGTCGGTCTCGCTCCCCAAGCCATACGACAGCCAGGCGCCCATGCTGGGCCGCCCCGGAACCTGGGCGCCGGTCATGAAGTAGGTCACCCCAGGCGCATGGTTCACTGCTTCGGTGTGCATGCTCCGTACGAGGCAGATGTCGTCGGCCAAGTCGCCGATGTGCGGCAGCATCTCACTCATCGTGGTGCCGCAAGCGCCATAAGCTTTGTGGGCCTTGATGGCAGGTACGCAGGGCCACTTCGAATACCCGGAAGACATCGTGGACAGTCGCGTTGTTCCACGAACCGATTCGGGAATGTCTTTGCCGGCCAGTTCCCGCAACGCAGGTTTGTCGTCAAAGAGATCGACGTGCGAAGGGCCACCTCCCTGCCAGAACACAACGACCCGTTTGGCCTGCGGCGGAAAATGGGGTAGCCCGGCGAGACCGGCGGAACCACCTCCAGTCGACGCGGGCTGGTCGGCAGTACAGGAGTCCGATTGCAAGAGCGACGCGAGCGCTGCCGTCCCGACGCCGCTGGCTGCAGAGCCGAAGAACTGCCGGCGTGTGACGCGGTGCATATTCTCTTCGGAAAGGTGGTCCGTCATGGTGCGATTCCTGCTCGTATCCGCTTACTCACGGGTAAGTGCCTCATCCAGATTCAAGATCCCCAGGCATACCGCCGTCAACGCCGCATGCTCGGCGAGTGGCAGCGCCGTATCTCGGGGCGCGACGCCGACGCCCAGCAACGCTTGGGCAGCGTCAGCGTCCTGCGAATAGATCGCCACCTGCTTCTCGTAGGCCCGCCGCAGATGCGTAAGATCGTCGGCGCCGGGTGAGCGGCAGACGACCCGGCGAAAAGCCGCCGTTAATTGTTCGTCACGCAAATGGCTGGATTGAAGGCAGCGCTGCGCAAGTCCTCGCGCCGCTTCGACCCAGGTCGGGTCGTTGAGTGTCGTCAGCGCATGCAGGGGTGTGCTGGTCGTGGCCAGGCGTACGCGGCAGGTCTGCCGGTTACTCGCGTCAAACATGTTCGCGGGTCCGACCGTGCGTCTCCAGAATGTGTACAGGCTGCGCCGATACAGGTCCTCGCCGGACGACGCCGGATAGGTAAAATCGCGCTCCTTGGTAATGGCCAAGGCCTCCCAGACATCGCCGGGTTGATACGGATAGACGGGGTTCCCACCGATTTTCGTTTGCAGTGATCCGGCAGCGGCTAACGCCCAGTCGCGGAGTAACATCGCCGGCATTCGAAAGCGACTCGCTCTCCCAAACAGCCGATTTTCCGGATCAAGTTCGGCCTGTGCCGGTGTGATCCGACTGGACTGCCGGTAGGTCGCACTGGTCACAATCAGGCGATGGATCGCCTTCATACTCCAACCGCGGTGCTGAAACTCCAGCGCCAACCAGTCGAGCAGATCACCGTGCACGGGATACTCGCTTTGCACTCCAAAGTCTTCGGCGGTCTTGACGATCCCGGTGCCGAAAAAGTGCTGCCACATGCGATTAACTTGCACACGAGCGGTCAGTGGGTGTTCAGGCATCATCAGCCATTGTGCGAATCCCAGCCGGTTGGTCGGCGCGCCTGCAGGCAACTCGGGCAGAAATTCGGGCGTCGCGAAGGTGACCTTGTCGGTCGGTTTGAGGTATTCGCCCCGGTCGAGGATGTGCGTTTCGCGCGGCTGGCTGTCGCTCATCACCATTACGCGAGGAATCTGATCTCCGCGGTAGGCCGTTAACTGCTGCTTGAGCGTATCGGGACGCTTGAGGGCCGGCAGCTTGGCTGCCAGCGTCGGACGCACCTTCTCGTCGAAGTGCCGGCGCAGGTCGGCCACAAGCATCTGTTTTTCTTCCTCGGTTCGGTCGCCAGCGGGCTTATTCAACAGGGCAACCAAAGCCTCCGGCAAGCCAACTGCGTCCGCCGGCTTGTCGTCGGCCATGAGCCCGGATCGCCAGCCTTCATACGCCGCATCACCGGTGACCGTCGCGACTGACTGGGCCGCCTTAATTTCCGCTTCAAGCTGTGTGAGGCGAGCCAGATTCTCTTCGGTCGGCAATTCAATGAAGGGAGCGGCCACACGAATTCTCGCTGACTGGCGTTGGGGTCGCCCCGATTCCGGCACTCGATTGAAAGCATCCAGGAGGCTGTAATAGTCGCGCCGGGTGAGCGGATCGTACTTGTGGTCGTGGCATTGGGCACAGGCCAGCGTGAGCGCCAGCCAAGTCGTTGCCGTGGTGTCGATTCGGTCGAACAAATTCACAAACCGTTGTTCTTCGGCGATGGCACCTCCTTCGCCATTGAGGAGATGATTGCGGTTGAACCCGCTGGCGATCTTTTGGTCGGTGGTGGCGGAGGGCAGCAGATCGCCCGCCAACTGCCAGGTTGTAAACTGGTCGAATGGCAGGTCGTCGTTCAGCGCCCGCACCACCCAGTCACGCCAGATCCATTGCCAGGTATCGCCGTCCTGTTGAAAGCCGTTGCTGTCCGCGTAACGGGCCGCATCCAGCCAGGGCAACGCGAGCCGTTCGCCGTAGTGCACGCTGCCGAGCAATCGATCGACCAATTTCTCATACGCGTGCGGATCGGGATCGGAGAGAAAACGATCCACCTCGGCAGGCGATGGCGGCAGTCCGGTCAGGTCGATCGCCAGCCGCTTGATGAGCGTGGTGCGTGGCGCCTCCGGTGCGGGTGGCAATCCAACTTCGTCAAGCTTCTTCAACACAAAGCGATCAATCGGATTTCGTATCCACTGCGAATCCTGGACTTGCGGATCCACAGGAAGCTGCGGCGTCACAAAGGCCCAGTGCGACCGATAGACTGCCCCTTCCGCGATCCAGCGTTCGAGCAACTTCCTGGCGGAGGGCGACAGGTGACGATTCGAGTCCGGCGGCGGCATCTTCGTATCCGCGTCGCCTGACGTGATCCGCTCGATCAAGGAACTGGCGGCGAGGTCACCCGGCACAATCGCGCCGGCGTCAACGGCCGACTCGCGCTGGTCGAGCCGCAAGTCCGCCTGCCGCTTGTTAGCGTCCTGCCCGTGACAGTAAAAACAGTTTTCAGCCAGGATCGGTCGGATGTCGCGGTTAAAATTGACGGCATCCTCGGCCATCACGAGTGTTGGCGCCAGGAGCCAGATGAGGCCAGCAAGGCAGCAACGTGGCCACCGTGGGAGGCAAATTGAAGGACGAGGCAGCATGGCGTTAACTCGAGTTTGCCAAGGTAGGACGCGTCACGACGGCGTGGCATGACCGGGCTTGATAGGAGGTATCTCCCGTGGTCTCGCGAGATCAACCGACAGCGCACCGCCGAACTCTATCTTACTTAGGATAACGCGCAGCGGTGGGAATCTCATCCACCCCCGAGGCGTGGCAGGCGGTCAGCCCGGCAATTCGTCCGTAGTGACTGTCGCCAGACCAGGGAACACCGCAGGGCCCTGTCCCGCAGCACGTGTTGCTTGACTCGCCCATCAAACTGCCGCACAGTGGTGTGACGATCGCGTCATTGTGTCGTTGTGATTGACGTCGCTTCAACTCGAACTTGCCGGATCCAACCCGCCCATCAGCCCTTATTCACAGTGCACCGCAATCCCCGTGCACCGCAAAGGATGCTTCGATGTCGAATCAAACGCCATTGCCATTCTTTTTTCTAAACTTCTGGCGCGGATCGGTCGTCGCGTGGGTCTGCGCCTTTGGCGTCTCGAGCGCCGGCGGGCCGGCGGGCCTGGCTCAAGCCGCAACGGACGCGAGCAAGCCAGGCGACGTCGCCACGACATCGGACTCCGCGGATCAATCCGTCGCGGCTGAACATGCGCAGGTCATCGAACGGCTCCGCGCGGCAATTGAACTCGAAGTAAAAGCCAAGGACCTGCCCGCGTTTTCGCTCGCCCTGGTCAGCGGCGACCAGACCATCTGGGCCGGAGGTTTCGGGTTTCAGGATGCCGAGCGTAAGATTCCGGCGGACAAGAATACGATCTATCGAGTCGGATCGGTTTCCAAATTGTTCACCGATATCGCCATCATGCAGTTGGTCGAACAACAGCGACTCGACCTTGATGCGCCGGTCACGTCCTACCTGCCGAGTTTCCAGCCGAAGAACGTCTACGATACGCCAATCACGCTCAGGCAGTTGATGTCGCATCATTCCGGTTTGGTTCGCGAACCGCCCGTGGGCCACTACTTCGATCCCGACGAACCTTCGCTCGACGCAACCGTTGCCAGTCTGAATCAGACAGCGTTGGTCTATCCACCGCAAACCCGCACCAAATACTCCAATGCGGGTATCGCCGTGGTGGGTTCCGTCCTGGAAAAACAGCGTCAACTGCCATTTGCACGTTGTATTGACGAGACCATTTTGCGGCCGCTGGGAATGGGCAATAGTGGATTCGAACTCACTCCACAACAACGCAAACGGTTAGCAACGGCTTGGATGTGGACCTACGATGGTCGGCGATTTGAAGCGCCCACCTGGCCACTCGGCACCGCACCGGCTGGCAACCTTTATGCGAGTGTTGCGGACCTTACCAAATTCCTGGTCGCTGTGTTCCACCAAGGAAACACGCCTCGCGGCCAGATTCTCACCCCCCAAACGCTTGACCAGATGCTGACGCCGCAGATCAGCGCGGATGGCCAACCGACCAACTTCGGCATCGGCTTTCATCTCGATCAGTTGGATGGCCACACGAAGATTGGGCACGGCGGCGCGGTGTACGGATTTTCGACACAGTTGGAGGCGTTACCTGAACGCAAACTGGGGGTCGCAGCCGTGGCTTCGCTGGACGGCAGCAATGGAGTGGTGGGCCGCCTGGCCGAATTCGCCTTGCGACTGATGCTGGCCAGCCAGGATGGAAAGCCGCTGCCAACCTACCGGTCGACGACGCTCGTCCCTGCCGAACGGGCGAACGAATTGGTGGGAGAATATCAGAACGGACATCGTCTGGCGCGGATCTGGCGCGATGGCCAGCGGCTGTGGATGCAGCGCGGGAGCATCCAGCACGAATTGCGTGCGGCCAGCGATGACGGGGCAATCATCACCGATGACGCGATCGGTTTCGGCACACGCGCATCGCTTGACCGCGACGGTCACCTGGTTGTCGGCACCGAGACATACGAACGACTGGCAGATGAACCGCCGGCCGACATTCCGGATGGATGGGATGGTCTGATTGGCGAATACGGCTGGGACCATAACACGCTCTACATCCTGGAGAATCGAGGACGACTGGTCGCACTGATCGAATGGTTCTATGCGTACCCGTTAACGCAAGTCGACGAGAACGTGTTCGAATTCCCGGATTATGGGCTTTACCATGGCGAGGCGCTGCACTTCACTCGTGACGCATCAGGCCGGGCCACAGGCGTCGTCGCGGCCGAAGTTGTGTTCGACCGTCGCGAGGTCGGCACACGTGACGGCGAGACGTTTCAGATCGAACCGGTGCGTCCGATCGATGAACTGCGGGCCGGTGCGTTGGCCGCCACGCCCCCCCCGGAACCGGGCGAATTCCGCGACGCGGATCTTGTCCAATTGACGACGCTGGCCCCAACCATCAAGCTCGACATCCGCTACGCGACCACCAACAATTTTACCGGCGCCCAGTTCTACCAGCAGCCACGGGCGTTTCTGCAACGACCCGCGGCCGACGCCGTGGTCCGAGCGCATCAGCGTCTGAAGGAACGCGGACTGGGACTCCTGATCCATGACGCGTATCGCCCCTGGCACGTGACCAAGATGTTCTGGGATGCAACGCCCGCCGAACTAAAGGACTTCGTCGCCAATCCCGCCAATGGTTCGCGCCATAATCGAGGTTGCGCGATCGACCTGACGCTCTATGACCTCAAGACGGGCGAAGCGATTCCGATGGTGGCGGGATATGACGAATTTTCGCCTCGCTCGTTTCCCAACTACCCGGGCGGCACGTCCCGCCAACGCTGGTACCGTCAACTGCTCAGGAGCACCATGGAGGCCGAGGGCTTCGCGATTTACGAATTTGAATGGTGGCACTTCGATTATCAAGACTGGAAGCAGTACCGAATTGGAAACGTGACGTTCGAAGACATCCTGGAACGGTAAGGCACGCACGTTGGGCCGATGGAAGGTTGGGCCAATGGAAGGTGAAACCTGATCTGGCGATCGCGGCGGCGGCTGGCCCTGTGAAGGGCCGCTGGAACAAGGCGGGCAACGCCTGCGAGCTCTGGCGAGCTTACTCCAGCGCTTTTGGAAGCACTTCCACGGTTGGCTCACTCGGTGGCGATGGCCCGACGCGGGTGGGAGCTGGATCATCATCGGTGCCGGTGTCCGCGTGCGCCCGCGCGGCTTCGGCAGCAGACACTGCGGCGCGCTCCGCTCTGACGATCTGGTCGATCATCGGCATGGCGATCTGTCGGTAAATCTTCTCCAGAAGTGGACTGGCTTTAATTTTTTCCATCACGACATAGATTGGTGCGCCCTCTGCTTCGCTGAGCGGCACTTCCATGGTGCGGCCCGCCGCATCCAACATCACGCAGACGTAACGTGCGCTGCCGTCAGCCCCTTCAATCCGCTCGATGCTGTGCAACTGTGCCGTCTCAAAGTCGAAAGTGGGTTCGGCCGGCGCTGGCGGCTGCACATCCGCGGGACCTGGTGTTTCTTCCAAATCCGGAGTGGCTCCGACACCGTCTGCGGGATCTGCGTCAGCAACCTCGGGGGCCGCGGGGCGTTCCGCGCGGGGCCGCAGGCCGAGCCACGATTGAAGCCGCTGGGCAACGTCGTTCAGCGAAGCCTCGCTCGAGATGCGTCTCAGGCGATCCGCGGCCTGATCGAGTGCTTCCATACGCTCGGCTTCGCTCAGTTGCTCGTTGGCCGCCAGCGACGCGTCCACGTGTTGCTGAAGCCCGGCCGGTGCCGCGTCGTTCTCGTTGATCACAACCGTGGCAGTTTCGACTCCGTCCGTCTCGGGCACGCGTGCATAGACGGCGGATGCCTGGATGACATGCAGGGGTCGCGCATCAAGCCAACTGCCGACTGAACCGATGAACATTACGATCAGCAATCCTGCATGCAGCAACAGCGATGCGACGAGCCCCCACCGCAACGTCCGCCGCACCAGCGTTTTTTTGTAACTGTTCACGGTGTGGCGAGTCTTGTTGGACGGCGCGGGAGTGTTGGGAAGTCGAGGGAGGGGCTTGTCACTTGATTCGGCGCTGCCCTCGGACAGACAACAGGTGTTGCTGCGCCGAAAAGTCAGCCAGAACCCGATCTGAAACAAGCGGCGCTAGAACCACCAGCGCAGGGACGGACCACTCAGTTCCCTGCGACGTTACCTGCCTAACCTACCCGCCAGGCGGTTCGGCGTCCAATCAGGACCGCTTGCTGGCGATGGCCCGCTGCACGGCGGTTCCCATATCTGCGGGACTTTGGGCGACGGCAATGCCTGCCGATTCGAGTGCCGCGATTTTCTCCTCGGCAGTCCCTTTTCCGCCGGAGATGATGGCGCCGGCATGGCCCATCCGTTTGCCGGGAGGTGCCGTGCGGCCGGCGATAAACGCGGCCACCGGTTTGGTCACGTGCTCCTTCACGTAGGCGGCGGCCTCTTCCTCGGCGGTGCCGCCAATCTCTCCCATCATTAGGATCGCTTCCGTCTCAGGGTCGGCCTCATACAGCTTGAAGAGGTCAATGAACGAGGTTCCGACGATCGGATCGCCCCCCAAGCCGACACAGGTCGTTTGACCGAGCCCTAGATTGCTGGTCTGCCAGACCGCTTCATAGGTCAAGGTTCCGCTGCGGCTCATGACGCCGACGGATCCCTTCTTATGGATATAGCCCGGCATGATGCCGATCTTGCACTCGTCCGAGGTAATCAGGCCGGGGCAATTGGGTCCGATCAAGGTAACGTTCGAGCGACGGGCGACTTCGTACACATGGACCATGTCCAAGACCGGCACACCTTCGGTGATGGCAACCACCACTTCGATCCCCGCGTCGATCGCTTCGAGAATCGCATCGGCCGTGAACGGTGCCGGCACAAAGATCATGGTGGCGTTGGCACCGGTCTGCTCGACGGCATCGGCAACGGTATCGTAAACCGGCAGGCCGAGGACGGTTTCGCCGCCTTTGCCTGGCGTTACGCCGCCGACCATTTTGGTTCCGTATTCCAGGCAGTTCTTACTATGAAACTCCCCGGCCTTCCCGGTGATTCCCTGGCAGATAACCCGCGTGTCTTTGTTGATAAGAATGCTCATGGCTGCATCCGGTCCGCTCCGTAATGGGCGGTTCAGTTGAGGGCAGTTCAGTTGGATTGAATCGATGCGACCACTTTTTGGGCCGCGTCGGTGAGGTCGTCTGCCGTGATAATATCGACATCGCTTTCGGCAATGATCTTCTTGCCTTCGGCCACTTCGGTGCCTTCCAGACGAACGACCAGCGGAATGTTGAAGCCGACCGTTTTGTAGGCCTCCACCAGCGCCTGGGCGATCGTCGTGCAACGCATGATGCCGCCGAAGATATTGACAAGCACCGCTTTAACATGATCGTCCGAAAGGATAATCCGAAAGGCTTCGGTCACCTGCTGGGCATTGGCACCGCCGCCCACATCGAGGAAGTTGGCCGGTTCGCCGCCGTGCAACTTGATGATGTCCATGGTGCTCATCGCCAACCCGGCACCGTTGACCAGGCAACCAATATTTCCGTCCAGCTTGACGTAGCTCAGTCCCGCTTCGCCGGCGCGGACTTCGGATGGTTCCTCTTCGGTCAGGTCGCGAAATGCTTCGATGTCCTTGTGCCGGAAGAGGGCGTTGTCGTCGAAGCTAATCTTCGCATCCAGCGCCACAAGTTCGCCACCTTTGGTGACGACCATCGGGTTGATTTCGGCCATGCTGCAATCGTAATCAACAAAGACCCGACACAGCCCGCGCATGAATGCATCGGCGCTGCGGACGCTCTTGCCGGTAATCCCCAGCTTTGCACATAGCTTGCGGGCCTGGTAGCTTTGCAGTCCGATCGCCGGATGAAAGTGCTCCTTGAAGATCTTCTCGGGCGTTTCGGCCGCGACTTTCTCGATCTCGACACCGCCTTCGCTCGAAACCATCAAGACGGGCATCGCCTCGGCGCGATCCAACACAATCCCCAGATAGAGTTCTCTGGCGATTTCGCAGCCCGCTTCCACGAGCACTTGATTGACGACCTTGCCTTCGGGGCCGGTCTGAATCGTGACGAGTGTTTTCTGTAACAAGCGGCCAGCCACTTCGGCGGCTTCTTCAGCACTCTTGACGAGTTGCACCCCGTGCTGTGCGGGGTCATCGGCAATCGTCCCTTTGCCTCGACCGCCGGCATGAATCTGAGCCTTCACGACAGCGATCGAACCGCCGAGATCGCGAAAAGCCGCAGCCGCCTCCTCCGGTGATGTGGCAACGCGGTTGGCCAACACGGCCACACCGGCCTTTTGCAATACTTGCTTGGCCTGAAATTCGTGAATTTTCATCGCAGAGTCCCGCTGGGCGTGGAGAGCTGGCAACGTGGCTGGATTGCCGGCAATTGGCGTGGGTCGCTGGCAACTGGCAACTTGGCATCTGGCGTGAATCGCTGCCAATTTGGCGTGAATCACGGCCAAGGAAGGAGCAGATTATAGAAGCGACACCACAATCGGACAAGGAGCCCCAGCGACCTGCGTCGTGCCTAGCGCAGCGGCAGCGCGCCGACGCCCGCCCGGGGCTGCTCTTGCAGGCCCAGTTTCTTCATTTTCTTGTAGAGCGTCGTCCGGTTGATCCCCAGGGCATCGGCGGTGGCGCTGCGATTCCAGTTGTTGGCCTCGAGCATATCCATGATGATCTGCCGTTCAGGACCGCCCAGCGCGTCCTTGAGCGACCGGCCCGAGGAAGCGGGCAAGGCCATGGGTGCTCCGGTGCGTAACTCCAGAGGGAGGTCAGCGAGTGTCACGACTTCACTCTTGCCGAGAAAGACGGCTCGTTCGACGATATTTTGCAATTCACGCACGTTGCCGGGCCACTGGTAGCGTTGCATGGCCAAGGTCGCGTCTTCAGAGAAACCTCGCACCTTGCGGCCCGTCTCTGCACAGACGGTTTCAAGAAAATGTTGAGCCAATAGCGGGATGTCCGCAATCCGCTCGCGAATTGGCGGCAATTCGATATTGATCACGTTGATACGATAGAACAGATCTTGCCGAAATCGCCCCTCGGCAACCGCCTGTGACAGCGTTTCATTGGTCGCCAGAATCACACGTGAATCAACGTGGTGGGTCTTGGTTCCGCCAACCGGTTCGAATTCGAATTCCTGCAAGACTCGCAGCAGTTTAACCTGCATCGCGGGCGATGCCGTACCGATTTCGTCCAGGAAGATCGTGCCGCCATCGGCCTGCAGGAATTTCCCCATTTTGTCCGTTGCGGCGCCGGTGAACGCACCCGCGACATGCCCGAACAACTCGCTTTCCAGGAGTGCCTCCGGCAGCGCCCCGCAAGCAATCTCGACGAATGGCGCATCGCGCCGACCGCTCCGGCGATGGATCGCACGCGCGATCAGCGATTTCCCCGTTCCACTCTCCCCGCCAATCAACACCGTGGCCTTCGTGTCGGCAATGCTGTCAATCATGTCATAGATCTTCAGCATCCGCCGGTCACTGCCAACGATATTTTCCATCCCGAAGCGGATGTCGAGTTGCTGTTTGAGCTGTTTATTTTCCTCGAGAACCTCTCGCTGCGAAAGCGCGCGTTGGATCGACATCTGCAATTCTTCGTCGATCAGAGGTTTGGTGAGCAGGTCAAAGGCACCCGCGCGAATTGCCTCGACACCCGTTTCCACGGTCCCATATCCCGTGAGCAAAATGACCGTCAGCCCGGGATGGTTGTCGTTGCAATAGGCCAGAATGTCGAAACCATCGCCGTCAGGCAGGCGGATGTCCGCCAATACCAGATCGAGCTTGTGACGCTCGATTTGTTCGACCGCCTCGCGACAATTGGCCGCCTCGACAACGTCATAACCTAGTTCGCGCAGCCAGTTCGACATCGACTCGAGTACGTGCCGGTCGTCGTCCACCAATAACAATGAGCCCATATTCATAATCCACTATGCCCTGCGGTGTATTTGTGCAGTCTCAGTAAGTATTTAGGTCACTGGTAACACAGGGTCAAAAAATACGGCTCAGAAGACGGCCTCCCTTGCGGAGCATCGCCTTGAGGGATCGTTGTGCCCGATCGATCCGGTTCGATCGGCTAGCGCCGAAATGACGAACCCGAGGCTAGCGCGGCCCAAACGAAATAGCCCCCCCCCCTTTTGGTGTTAAGCAATAACCCGCAAACAGCAGGAAAATGGACAAAAAGGCGTCCAAATCTTCGCAAAACGTGCTTAAATGCGCGCTGAAAGGCTGTTCAAGCTCCCCGTCAAAGGTACCATGAAAGAGTGAGGCCTAAGTGCCAGCAATCTGTAGGTAGCACCGCAGGCGTTGCAGTCAGCCCTTGTTCACTGAACTGTTGAGTGATTAACGTGTCATTGTACTTGCATTTACGAACGATCAAGGAGGTGACACGATGATCTTGAAGGAAGTTTACGATCGGTTCGCGAAGAAGACTCCTGTTTGTGTAATGGTGCGTGCCACGATCGAGAACGTGTTAGCGGCCGATCGACTGGATGCAATTTTCGACGAACATGCGGAGCAACAGTACGCAGGGGATCTGATGTTTTCAACGGTGGCCGACATCATGGGGCTGGTTGTCTGCCAGATTCAGCCTTCGGTGAATGCCGCCTACATAGACCGTAAAGATGAAATCGGCGTTACCGTCAAATCGGTTTACGACAAACTGAAGGGGATTGAGGCTCCCGTCTCCCGGGGCTTGGTGCGTGATACAGCGTCGCGAATGCAGGCGATCATCGAGGAAATGGGCGGACTGCCCGAGGCACCCTTGGCAGGTTTTCGCACCAAGATCGTCGATGGAAACCACTTGCGTCGCACAGATCGTCGGATTAGCGAACTGCGCGAATTGAACGCAGCTCCTTTGCCTGGGCACGCTCTCGTGGTTTTCGATCCACAGTATCGCCTTGTCGTGGATGTGCTCCCTTGCGAAGACGGGCACGCTCAGGAGCGATCGTTGCTGCCGGAACTCCTGAAAACGGTTGAGCAAAAGGACCTTTGGATCGCGGACCGCAACTTCTGCACGGTTGCGTTTCTGTTCGGCATTGCGTCCGCCGGCGGCAAGTTCATCATTCGTCAACACGGCAATCTGCCATATGCCCTCAAAGGCCGACGGAAGCGAGTCGGCGAAACGGAAACCGGTGTCGTATACGAACAAACGATGGAAGTGTCCGATGAGGGCGGGAACATTCGATTTTTCCGACGCATCACCATGGTGCTCCACGAACCGACGCGAGACGGCGACACCGAGATTCACATCGTGTCGGACTTGCCCAAACGTGTCGACGCAGTCCGCATTGCCGAGCTCTATCGCGACCGCTGGCAGATCGAAACTGCTTTCCAAGAAATCGCAGAAAACTTGGAGGGCGAGATTAAAGCGTTGGGTTATCCCAAAGCAGCGCTATTCGGATTCTGTATGGCGCTCGTGACGTACAACTTGCTATCGGTAGTGCGTGCCGCTGTCCACGCCGCGCATGGGGAAGAAGCCGCGCGATGTTTGTCCACCTATTACATTGCCCATGAAGTCGCGAACACTCACTTTGGTATGTCCGTCGTACTCGATGCAGAATTTTGGCAAGCCAAGTATGCGAAGCTCACGCCCAAGCAAATGGCACGCGAACTGATACGGCTCGCCCGAAACATCCAGCTCTCCAAATACAAGAAGGCGGCGTGGAAGCCAAGGAAGAAACAAAAGAAGAAAATGAACAAGCAGAAACGAAATCACGTCTCGACGGCCCGTGTGCTCGAAGCATCACGGCAAAACGGTTGAACTGACAGCTACAAATTGCTGGCCCCAACACCTAAGTTTTCACCAGCGAGACCATCAAGAGTTTCAACAACCAATCGGACATCCCCTTTATTAATCGCTGTGCCGCGAATCCAACCGGTAGGGTTACGGATGCTGT
>JAUIHJ010000845.1 GCA_030432015.1 bacterium | reverse complement strand
GAACCGTCGCGCAACTGAAAGCAGACGGCCTGCTGGAAGACACGTTCATTTTCTATTTCGGCGACCACGGCGGCGTACTGCCTCGCGGCAAGGGCTACATCTATGAATCTGGGCTGCACGTTCCTCTGGTTGTTCGCGTCCCCAAGAACTTTCAGCACCTCGTCGATGGGACGAATGGGGCACGGGTCGAAGGCTTCGTTAGCTTCATTGATTTCGGCCCGACGACGTTGCACCTGGCGGGGGTCGTGGTCCCTTCGCAGGTCGACGGCCAGCCGTTCCTTGGTCCAGGGATTTCGCTGGAGCAGGTCAACGCGCGCGACGAGTCGTTCGGCTACGCGGATCGTTTCGACGAAAAGTACGACCTGATTCGCTCGCTGCGCAAGGGCAAGTACCAGTACATTCGCAATTTTCAGCCCTACCTGCCTGACGGCCTCAACAACAACTATCGCTACAAGAGCCTGGCGTACCAGCAGTGGCGAGAATTGTTTATCGCTGGCCGGCTCACCGGTGCGGCAAAGCAGTTTTTTGAGCCCAGGGCCGTCGAGCAACTGTTCGATTGTGAAGCGGATCCTCACCAGGTTCACAATCTTGCCGGAGAGGCGCAGTACGCCGAGACGTTGGCAGACCTCCGCCGGCGTTTGCAGGCCAAACTTAAGCAACTCCCCGATCTGAGCCTCTATCCGGAGAGTCATTTGGTGGAGCACGCGCTGGACGACCCTGTCGCTTTTGGTCACTCGCACAAAGCAGAGATCGCCGCACTCGTCGACACAGCTGATCTCGCGCTGCTGCCGTTCGACCAAGCCAAACCCCAACTCGAAGTCGCGATCACGTCTGCAAATCCAATGGTCCGCTACTGGGCCGCCATGGTCTGCACGTCATTCGGCAGCCAGGCCACGTCGCTTGCCGACGAGGTCCTGCCGTTGCTGCGGGACAAGTCCGGCATTGTGAGAGTTCGGGCCGCCGAGTTTCTGGGCAGGATCGGCGTGACCAATCCGCAGCCAGTACTGACCGAGGTCGTCAATACGACCAGCAGCGCCGTGGTCGCGACGGAGGCCTTGAATTCGGTGGTCTGGTTTCGCGACTTCTTCGGCGAGCGGTATCCAGTTGCCCGCGAGGATCTCCATCCGGTCAGCAACGGCGCGGATATCGACGACCGGCTGAATTATATTAACGGGGTTCCGTACCCGGCCAAAAAACCGCAAGCGAAGCGGCGCCGCCGAAATCCGGCGTCGACGGCGAAGAAGTCGAAGAATTGAATGGGCATGCCGCGTTGTTCCGCAAACACTTGTTTTTCACCATGGTTGTAGATAGGTCATTTGATTCATGCCAGCCAATCTCGTCTGCCGCAACCACCGTATCCGCTTGGTGCTGTTGGTCGTACTGCTGCTTTCCACATCGGCGTCCCAACGGTTCGTGCCCCGGCTATTCGCACAGGACCCCGGATTCGGCCCACCGTTTCGCAACCTGGAGTCGATGGCGACCGGCCAGTGGTGGAATGTCAAACCCAATCAGCGGAGGTCGATGGAGCTGAACGTGCCGCGCGATCAAGTCGTCGCGTTCGCCGTCTATACCCACGACCATGGCACGCTGAAGCTGACGGCGCAGCTTTTTCCCTTGAAGCCAGGAGAAGCACGAACGGTGCGATTGGAGTTGCCAGGTGAGGATGGGCAATGGCACGAGGTAGCGAAAACACAGCTCATCGAATTGGGGTGGAGTGCGCACTTTCGGATTGACCGATGGGACAATTCCAAGGACGTCCCCTATCGCGTTCGCCACGGCGACGCGGCGCAATTCGAAGGGCTCATTCGCAAGGATCCGATCGATAAGGAGGTCATTGTTGTCGGCAACCTGTCGTGTAACAGTTCACGAACCCCCGGTCCCCGCCCTCAGATGATCGACAATCTGATCAAGCTTGATCCGGATTTGCTGTTCTTCGCCGGAGATCAGTCGTATCACCACACCGAGCATACCTACGGTTGGTTGGAGTTCGGGATCCAGTTTCGCGAGGTTCTCAAGGACCGACCCGTGATCACGATTCCCGACGATCACGATGTGGGGCAGGCGAATATCTGGGGAGAAAACGGCAAGCAGGCCACCAACGCCGCGGGGCCGAGCGGCGGGTACTTCTATCCGGCCAAGTACGTCAACATGGTGCAGCGCTGTCAGACGTGGCACCTTCCTGATCCCTTCGATGCGACACCGATCGAACGCGGTATTAGCGTCTACTACACCGACCTGACCGTCGGCGGCATCAACTTTGCCATTCTGGAAGATCGTAAATTCAAAAGCGGCCCCGAAGGGAAGATTCCCAAGATGGGACCGCGGCCCGATCATATCAACGATCCAAAATATGACCGCGCCTCCGTCGATCTGCCCGGCCTGAAATTGCTCGGTGACCGGCAGCTTGAATTCCTCCGAGAATGGGGGCAGGACTGGACCGGCGCCGAGATGAAATGTGTGCTGTCGCAGACGGCCTTGTGTGGGGCCGTGCATCTGCATGGCCGCGAAGACAATCGCCTGCTGGCCGACTTGGATAGCAACGCCTGGCCACAAACCGGACGCAACCACGCTTTGCAGGAGATTCGCCGCGCCTGGGCACCCCATATGTGTGGTGATCAGCATCTGGCGGTCGTGGTGAAGCATGGCATCGAAGACCAGCGTGATGGCCCGTATGGCTTCACAAGCCCCGCGATCGTAAACACGA